>NZ_JBPNXF010000010.1:0-252683 GCF_051207495.1 Klebsiella sp. K-3
GGCGGTAGAAGCCGCTATCGCGGACTACTGGTTCAAATACGTGGGCCTGAACGGCGCCATCGTTGGCATGACCACCTTCGGTGAGTCTGCGCCGGCAGAGCAGCTGTTTGAAGAGTTCGGCTTCACCGTTGACAACGTTGTCGCCAAAGCGAAAGCACTGCTGTAATCGTCTCACCGCTATCGCCCGGAACGTTGCCGGGCGATACTCATAATGTGTTATTTTTTAGTTGCAATATTGTGACTACCGAAGCGATATGCTGCCGTCGTTTATGGCATATTCTTACTCTCTGGCGACCAAGAAGGAGCGTGAGATGCCACCTGAGTACGTTGATTACCTGATCCTCGGCGACGAGCACCATGGCGAAACTTACAGCGATATTAAATCTACCCGCCTGGCCGTACGTTCAAAGTATGCCTCAGATGCTAAACGCACCGTTGATGATGAGCCGATGGTTGCGCCGAAAATGGTGAACTATCATGTTCACGAATATCCAGCGCAGGATGGCCGTTTCTACCTGGTGGCCAGCAACTATCCTTTAAGCCATTTCGATGTTGAGGACGCGTTGATCAAATCCCGCGTCCATCCGCTGCGCGCGTAGCACCTGGCGTTTATCGGCGGGCAGCTTCCGGCTGCCTCGTCATCAATCCCATCTTTATCCTGTCTCTGCCGCGGTGTTGATCGTTATCGTGGAAGACCCTGCGGCGATTCCATCCGCCATGCCCATCAGCCTGTATAAGGAGAGCCTGTGATGCCTTCGCCGATGATTTATCAGCACTTAACGACCTCAGCGCTACTCGAACACGCGGCGCAGTATCATCGCGAGACGGAAATTGTCTCGGTGAGTACTGCCGGAGAAATAGAACGTAGCTGTTGGGGAGAAGTGGCCCGCAACGCCCGACGACTGGGCTCGGTGCTGGCAACGCTGGGTCTGCCCGCTGGCGCCCGCTGCGGTACGTTAGCGTGGAATAACCGTCGTCATCTCGAAATCTATTTCGCCGTCGCGTCCGGCGGTTGGGTGACGCACACTATCAATCCGCGGCTGTCGGTCGAACATCTGTTGTATATCATCAATGATGCCGCCGATGAGGTGCTGTTTATTGACCAGACTTTCCTGCCATTAATACGGCAACTGCAGCCGCAGCTACCGACGGTTAAATATATCGTATTGATGGAGCCGCAAAGTGAAGACGTGCAGGATTTACTGCCGTCATTACGCTTTTATGACCAGCTGTTGCAGCAGGGGGATGCCGACTATTCCTGGCCTACATTGAATGAGCTGACGCCTGCTTCGCTTTGTTATACCTCAGGCACCACCGGCAGGCCGAAAGGCGTACTGAATACCCATCGCTCGCTGGTGCTGCATGCGCTAAGCGGCAACCAGCCGGACGGTGCAGGCATTTCAGCGCAAGATACGCTGTTGCCGGTCGTGCCGATGTTCCACGTTAACGCCTGGGGGACGCCGTTTATTGCCGCGATGGTCGGCGCGCGTCTGGTGTTGCCGGGGCCGCACCTGGATGGCGATAGCCTGCTGCGTCTGCTGAGCGCCGAGAAGGTCAGCGTGGCTTTTGGCGTACCGGTGATTTGGGCCGGACTGCTGGCGGCGCTGCGTAAATCGGATCTTCGCCTGCCTTATTTCAAGCGCTCCTTCGTCGGTGGCTCGGCGTTACCGCCATCGATGAGAGAAGCGTTTAAGCGCGATTATGATATTGAGTTGATCCATGCCTGGGGGATGACGGAAACGTCGCCCATTGGCACGATCAATACGCTGCTCAGTAAGCACGCCGCACTCCCGGCGGAGCTGCAGCGTCAGCAGAGTGATGGGCAGGGACGGCCGATTTTCGGCATTGATCTGCGGGTGGTGGATATCGACGGGAAACCGCTGCCTTGTGATGGCAAAAGTCAGGGATATTTGCAGGTTCGCGGCCACTGGGTGGTCGATCACTATTTTGGTCGCGATGAGAGTGCGCTGACCGCTGATGGCTGGTTTGATACCGGCGATATCGGCACCCTCGACGTTAACGGCTATCTGGTTATCCACGATCGGGCGAAAGATATTATTAAATCTGGCGGGGAGTGGATCTCAACCGTCGAGCTGGAGAATATCGCCATCGCCCATCCTGCGGTGCGCAGCGCCGCAGCGATTGCCGCACGTCATCCGCGTTGGGATGAACGCCCGGTGTTGCTATGCGTCCGCGCTGACGGGGGCGAAGTCGAAGAGGCCGACCTGCTGGTCTGGTATCAGGAGCGGGTGCCAAAATGGCAGATCCCCGACCGCATAATTTTTATCGATGCGTTGCCGGTTAGCGCCACCGGTAAGGTGCTTAAAAATCGCCTTCGTGACGAGTACGGCCAGATTTTAATGCGCGAAGAAAGATGACCACCGCTGAGTCTGTGTATTATCTATAGCATCAGGCGGGTAGGGGAAAAAAGGCGGAACCAGGGTTCCGCCTTACGGGGTTAGCGCCCGGCTTTCAGTTTCTGGTAATACTCTTCATAAATGGCGCTGGCGCTGCCGACGTCATTTTGCCATTCGCCTTTTTCGATAGTGGCGGCATCCGGATACAGCGATTTATCGTTGGCGACTTCCGGGCTGAGCATTTTGCGCGCGGCCAGGTTTGGCGTCGGATAACCGATAGTTTCGGCTACCTGTTTCGCGACATCAGGGCGCAGCAGGAAGTTAATCAACTTAAGCGCGCCGTCAACGTTTTTGGCATTCGCCGGAATCGACAGGCTATCCATCCAGAAAATGCCGCCTTCTTTTGGCCAAATCACTTCCAGCGGGGTGCCAGCCTGACGCGCGACATAAGCGGAACCGTTCCAGACCATGCCAAGGTTCACTTCACCTTCCATATACGGGTTTGCCGGGTTATCGGAGTTGAACGCCGCGACGTTTGGCATCAGCTTTTTCAGCTCGTTATAAGCCGCTTCAATCTCTTTTGGATCGGTGGTGTTGCCGGAATAGCCCAGTTTGCGCAGCGCCATCTGGAACACCTCGCGCGCGTCGTCGGTCAGCAGCAGGCTGCTTTTATATTCCGGTTTCCACAGGTCGGCCCAACTGGTTACGGTTTTCGGGTCGATAGCATCGCTATTGACGCCGATTGCCGTCGCGCCCCAGATGTAGGGAATCGAGTAGTCGTTATTCGGGTCGAAAGGTTTGTTCAGCATCTGCGGATCGAGGTTGCTGAAGTTACTCAGCTTGCTCTTGTCAATCTTTTGCAGCATGCCTTCTTTGCGCATTTTGTCGACGAAATAGGTTGATGGCACCACCAGATCGTAAGCGCCGTCTTTATAGGTTTTGAGCTTGGCGTACATGGTTTCATTCGACTCGTAGGTCGAATAGATCACCTTGATGCCGGTCTCTTTGGTGAACTGTTCCAGCAGGCCTGGCGGCACGTATTCGGTCCAGTTATAGAAGTAGAGCGTTTTGCTATCGTCCGCCTGCGCGGCGCCCATGCCCAAAGCCAGAGCGCCCGCAGCGAGCAGGTGGCGTGACCATTTTTTCATTTTAACGTCCCCTGAGTTTTATCACGTGCAATTAACTGACTGGCGATAACCATCACCAGCGAAAGAACCAACAGAATCGTCGCCAGCGCGTTCACTTCTGGTGAAACGCCGACCTTCACCATGGAGTAGATCTTCAGCGGCAGGATTTCATAACCCGGACCCGTAACGAACGAAGAGACCACCACGTCATCCATCGACAGGGTAAAGCTCAATAGCCACCCGGCCGCTACCGCCGGCAGTGCCAGCGGCAGGATGATTTTGCGCAGGATGGTCATCTCGCTGGCGCCGAGATCTTTCGCCGCTTCCAGCATGCGCACATCAAAGCCTTTCAGGCGAGAGAACACGGTCACCACCACGAATGGCAGGCAGAAGGTGATATGCGAAAACAGCAGCGACCAGAAACCCAATTGAATACCGATCAGCATAAACAGCACCAGCAGGGAGATAGCCATCACGATATCCGGGGACATCATCACGACGAATAGCATTCCGCTGACGAACGGCTTACCGCGAAAACGGTAGCGATACAGCGCCACGGCGGTGAGCGAGCCGATAAGCGTGGCGAAGGTTGCCGACAGCACCGCCATGGTCAGCGAGTGCTGGGCGGCCTGCAGCAGGCTATCGTTATTCATCAACAGGCTATACCAGTCGGTGGTGAAGCCTTGCCAGTTGATACCAAAGCGTGAACGGTTAAACGAGTTAACGATCAGAATAATAATAGGGATGTAGAGATACGCGTAAATGGCGGTCATAAAGCCGCCGCGCAGCAGTCGACCGATCATTCCAGCTCCACCTTTTTATTCAGCAGGCGCGCCGCGCGCCAGTAAATCAACAACATCAGCCCCATCACCAGCGTTAAGGTAATACTGGTTGCCGCGCCGAATGGCCAGTCGCGGATATTAAGGAACTGACTCTTGATAACGTTGCCGATCAGCAGATTTTTGGCGCCGCCCATCAGGTCTGAGACGTAAAAGAGCCCCATTGCCGGCAGCATCACCAGCAGACAGCCGGCGATAATTCCCGGCATGGTCAGTGGAATAATGATGCGGATAAAAGTCTGCAGCTTGCTGGCGCCGAGATCTTTTGCCGCCTCCAGCAGCGGGCGATCCAGTTTCTCAATGCTGGAGTAGAGCGGCATCACCATAAACGGCAGCAAAATATAGACCAGGCCGATAATCACCGCTGACGGCGTGTACATAATGCGTACCGGCGTATCGATAATCCCTAACCACAGCAGGAACTCGTTCAGATAGCCTTTGGTACTGAGGAAAATCTTCAGCCCATAGATGCGGATCAGCGAGTTCGTCCAGAACGGGACGATCAGCAGGAACAGCAGCAGCGGGCGTACCTTTTGCGGCAAGCGCGCCAGGAACCACGCGAACGGGTAGCCCAACGCCAGGCAGGCGAGGGTCGCCAGCAGCGCCATATTCAACGAGTGCAGCAGCACATCGTAATAGAGCGGATCCAGCAGCCGCGAGTAGTTATCCAGCGTGAAGACCATTTTGACGAAGTTCGCATCGTCGCGGGTCAGGAAGCTGGTGGCGATGATCATCAGGTTGGGCAGAAAGACGAACAGCACAAGCCAACCCACGATGGTGGCGATCACCACATTTTGGAATTTACTGGTGTTCTTCATCGGCCAGCACAACCTCCCAGCTTTCTACCCAGTTAATCGCCATTTTCTGGTCGAGTGAGTGGTCAAAGTCCGGATCGTCTTCATTGAAGAATTCGCTGACCATAACCATCTTGCCGTTTTCCAGCTCAACAACTGACTCAAGGGTCATCCCCTTGTAGTTGCGTTCGCGCACGTAACCGATAAGGCCATCCGCTTCGCTGCCGTGATGAATTTCATCAACGCGGAGATCTTCCGGGCGCAGCAGAACGTTCAACTGTTGCCCTTTTTCAACGGCGAAGTTGACATAGATATTGCACTCGCGGCCTTCGACGCAGGCGCGTACGCGCTGTTCATCCAGGCGTTCAATAACGGTCGCGTTGAAGATGTTGATTTCGCCGATAAAACTGGCGACGAACAGATTCTTCGGCTCTTCGTAGATTTCACGCGGGGTACCGTCCTGCTCGATTTTGCCATCGCGCATTACCACAATGCGGTCGGACATGGTCAGGGCTTCTTCCTGGTCATGGGTGACGAAAACAAAAGTGATGCCCAGCTTGCGCTGTAGCGCTTTGAGTTCGTTCTGCATCTGCTTACGCAGCTTGTAGTCGAGCGCTGAGAGGGATTCATCAAGCAGCAGCAGACGCGGTTTGTTGACCACCGCCCGGGCGATGGCGACGCGCTGCTGCTGGCCGCCGGAGAGCTGGTGAGGCTTACGCTGGGCAAACTCTTCGAGCTGTACCATTTTCAATGCGTCCACCACCCGCGGGGTGATTTCTGCCGCCGGGGTTTTCTGCATCCGCAGGCCGAAGGCGACGTTTTCGAACACGGTCATGTGCGGGAAAAGCGCATAGCTTTGGAATACGGTATTGACGTGGCGGTTTTCCGCCGGGACATGGGTAATATCCTGGTCTTCCAGGTGGATACGTCCGATATCGACGCTTTCCAGACCAGCAATTAGACGAAGAACGGTTGTTTTACCGCAGCCAGAGGGGCCAAGCAGGGTGAGAAATTCACCATTATTGATGGTTAAGTTGAGATCGGAGATAACGGTCTTACCATCAAAGCTTTTGCGAATTCCCGCCAGTTGTACCAGCGGAGAAAGCGAACGCGGTTGTATATTCAATTTTTGACTCTGTCCCATGTAGACGCAACGGAAAAGGGATCGCTGCGGGGTTTGTGATTAACCACCTTTGGGGTTGCACATAATTAATAAGGGCCAGCATTTTACGGCAAACGATTGTAATCGCCAATCATTGTTGTACCGCGGTGTATCACCTTTACACATAATGCACGTAAATGTATTAAATTTTGGTTTACGGGCTAAAAATGACCTGACGCAATATTTGTCTTTTCGCCCTTATTGATAATGTTGTCACAAAAAAAGAGGGTGGCCACATGGATAAATTGCTTGAGCGTTTTCTGCAGTATGTTTCTTTAGATACGCAATCGAAGCCTGGCGTGCGTCAGGTTCCCAGTACCGAAGGGCAGTGGAAGCTGCTGCGCTTGCTGCAGAACCAGCTGGAAGAGATGGGGCTGGTCAACGTGACGTTAAGTGAGAAGGGCACGGTGATGGGGACCCTGCCGGCCAACGTCGCAGGCGAAATCCCGGCCATCGGTTTTATTTCCCACGTTGATACCTCGCCGGATTTCAGCGGTAAGAACGTGAATCCGCAAATTGTCGAAAACTACCGCGGCGGCGATATCGCCCTCGGCATCGGCGATGAAGTGTTGTCGCCGGTGATGTTCCCGGTTCTGCATCAACTGTTAGGCCAGACGCTTATCACCACCGACGGTAAAACGCTGCTCGGCGCCGACGATAAAGCGGGCATCGCAGAGATCATGACGGCGCTGGCGACGCTGCAGGCGAAAAAGATTCCTCACGGCGATATTCGCGTCGCCTTCACGCCGGATGAAGAAGTCGGCAAAGGCGCGAAGCACTTTGACGTCGCCGCGTTTGATGCCCGCTGGGCGTACACTGTGGATGGCGGCGGGGTCGGCGAACTGGAGTTTGAAAATTTCAATGCCGCCTCGGTGACCATTAAAATTGTTGGCAATAATGTGCATCCCGGCACCGCGAAAGGGGTGATGGTTAACGCTTTATCGTTGGCGGCGCGTATTCACGCCGAAGTGCCGGCCAGTGAGGCACCGGAAACCACCGACGGTTATGAGGGCTTTTATCACCTGACCAGTATCAAGGGCAGCGTTGACCGGGCGGAGATGCACTACATTTTGCGTGATTTCGATCGCAAGCAGTTTGAAGCGCGCAAACGCAAAATGATGGAGATCGCCAAAAAGGTCGGTAAAGGGCTACATCCGGATTGCTACATCGAACTGGTGATCGAAGATAGTTATTACAACATGCATGAGAAGGTGATTGCCCATCCGCACGTAGTGGACATCGCGCGTCAGGCGATGGTGGACTGCGATATCGAGCCGCAGATAAAGCCAATCCGCGGCGGTACCGACGGCGCCCAACTCTCTTTCATGGGGTTACCGTGCCCGAATCTGTTTACCGGCGGCTATAACTATCACGGTAAGCACGAGTTTGTCACTCTGGAGGGTATGGAAAAAGCCGTGCGGGTGATTGTGCGGATTGCGGAGCTGACGGCAAAACGCTAAATCCAGAGCCCGGTCCTGTAGGCCCGGTAAGGCGTGAGCCGCCACCGGGCAAAAAGAGTCCATCTAAGCTGAAGAGGAGGGAACCTCTGATGTCAAATTATCGCCGTAGTTATATCCCCGGCGGCTGCTGGTTCTTCACCGTAAACCTGCAAAATCGCCACAGCGATCTGCTGACACGACATATTGATCATCTTCGTGCCGCGATAGCCTGTGCTAAACGTAAAAGACCTTTTCAGATTAACAGTTGGGTTGTGTTACCTGAGCATATGCACTGTATCTGGACGTTACCGGAGGGTGATTCCGATTATTCCGCTCGTTGGCGGGAAATTAAAAAGTCTTTTACGCGTGCGTTAGCGCAAAACCAGATCTGGCAGCCGCGTTTTTGGGAACATACCATCCGTAATGATGAAGATTATCGGCGCCATATGGATTACGTTTATATCAATCCAGTGAAACATCGGCTTGTTGGATGCGTGAGGGATTGGCCATATTCAACGTTCCACCGCGATGTGAGGAAAGGGTTATATCCTGAGGATTGGGCTGGGGATACGGTCGAAATAGATGCCGGAGAGCGGCGGTAATATGCCGGATGGCGGCTACGCCTTATCCGGCCTACGGTACCGATGCCATTTGTCGGCCCGGTAAGCGCGCCGCCGGGCAGGGTGTGGGTTGATGCTGTTTGTCGGCCCGGTAAGCGCAGTGCCACCGGGCAGGGTGTGGTTGATGCCCGTTTGTAGGCCCGGTAAGCGTAGCGCCACCGGGCAGGGTGTTGTTGATGCCGTTGTAGGCCCGGTAAGCGCAGCGCACCGGGCAGGGTGTGGGTTGATGTGGTTTGTAGGCCCGGTAAGCGCAGCGCACCGGGCAGGGTGTGGGTTGATGTGGTTTGTAGGCCCGGTAAGCGTAGCGCCACCGGGCAGGGTGTGGTTGATGCCGTTGTAGGCCCGGTAAGCGCAGCGCCACCGGGCAGAGTGCCGACTCAGTCCTCGAAGAACCAATAGCCGCTGTTGACCAGCGCCGCCAGCATGGCGAGGAACGACGGGTCTTCCAGCGCATCGCCGAAATGTTCGGCGCGCAGCGACAGGTGCGTTGCCAGCGCGTCAAGCGCCGGGCGGTGCGGAGAATTGATTTTCTCGCCGTTGACGAACACTTCGCCATCGATTCGCAGCACGCGCAAGCCGCCGAGGCGGGCGAGCTTATCGCCCTGCTGCAGCGCATCGTAAATTTCATCTGGCTGATATGGCGGCTCCGGCGGCGCCACGTCAAGCTCGTGGCGGGATTGGGTAATGAACTCGCCAAACCACTGCTTAAAGTGCTCAGGCTGGTTAATCAGCCCCAGCATCATCTCGCGCAGACGATCCAGCTCAACCGGCAGAATATCGGCCGGATGGTCGCGGGATGGCACGTCCGGGTCGGCATAGCGCTGGCTACCCAGTTCTCGTTGCAAAATATAGTCAGCAAAGCCGCTGAACAGCTCGCGAGCGTTCGGCGCACGATAGCCGACCGAATAGTTAAGCGAATTTTCCAGCGAATAGCCTTCATGCGGGAATCCTGGCGGAATGTAGAGAATATCGCCAGGTTCCATCTCTTCATCGATGATGGCTTCAAACGGATCAACCTGCAGCAGATCCGGATGCGGGCAGTGCTGTTTCATCGGTACCTTTTCGCCCACGCGCCAGCGCCGGCGGCCGGTACCCTGAATGATAAACACGTCGTATTGATCAAGGTGCGGGCCCACGCCGCCGCCGGGGACGGAGAAGGAGATCATCAGGTCATCGATACGCCAGTCCGGTAGGGCACGGAAGGGATGCATCAACGCCGCCGTCGGCTCGTGCCAGTTGTTCACCGCTTGCACCAGCAGCGACCAGTTGTTTTCGCTAAGATGATCGTAGCTTTCAAATGGACCATGGCTGACCTGCCATTTTCCGTCCTGATGACTCACCAGACGGCTGTCGACCTCGCTCTCCATGGCCAGGCCGGCCAGTTCATCCGGGCTGATTGGGTCGATGAAATTGGCGAAGCCGCGCTTTAACACTACCGGGCGTTTTTGCCAGTAGCGTTCGATAAAGTCGGGCCAGTTTAGCGTTAATTGATAGTCCATATTTATATTCCACAGCAGGTGTCTGTCTGGGATTATAACGGATGCGGCGCCGCGGCGATGCAGGCGCCGTTAAAAAACTGTTGCGTTAGCTCTCTTTATCATCAGGAAGCTGGCGGCCAAAGATAACTTCCATGCAGGCGCCGCCGAGCAGGCTGTCGCCGGTCAGGATATCGCCGTCGTACTGTTCAACGATATCGCGGGCGACAGACAGGCCTACCCCCTGACCCGGACGCAACGTATCGGCGCGCTGGCCGCGATCGAACACCGCCGTGCGCTGGTTGCGGGGAATTCCGGGACCGTCGTCCTCCACCAGAATATGCAGCTGGTTGTCGTTGGTCTGGCGTACCGAGACTTCGACAAACTCCAGACAGTACTTGCAGGCGTTATCGAGCACGTTGCCCATCACTTCCATAAAGTCGTTCTGCTCGCCGACAAAGCTTATCTCCGGCGAAATATCCAGCGTGATGTTAACCCCTTTACGCTGGTAGACCTTATTTAAAGCAGAGGTCAGGCTATCCAGCAGTGGGGCGATCGGGTGTAGTTCGCGGCTGAGAAGCGCATTGCCGCTGCGCATGCTGGCGCGGTGCAGATAGTAGCCGATTTGCTGCGATATGCGGCTAATCTGCTCCAGCATCACCGGCTCCGCTTCGCTGACGCTAATTTTCTCGCCGCGCAGCGAACGTAGGGTGCTTTGCAGCACCGCCAGCGGTGTTTTCAGGCTGTGGGTTAAGTCAGTGAGGGTGGTTCGGTATTTGTCGTAGCGGTCACGTTCGCTTTTCAGCAGGCGATTGAGGTTACTGACCAGGCCGGTAAGTTCACGAGTGGTGTGAGAATCGAGCCTCTCACGATGATGTTCTTCCAGCTCGCGGACCTCTTTCGCCAGTGATTCGATAGGGCGTAAACTCCACCAGGCGGCAAGCCACAGCAGCGGGATGACCAGCAACAGGTTGGCCGCCAGCACGTAGATAAACCAGCTCCACACCATGTAAGAGCGTTTTAGCTCCACCGGAATGGTGTCGACCACCACAATGCTTAATTGCGGCATCTTCGCGGTGGCCGGATAGAGATTAATCGCCACCGAGTGCGTCATCTCCGAGGAGTCATCTTCCTCGCGGATGGCGTCAAGCTGCTCGCGAATTTCATCATTATTGCGCAGCAGCATACTACTGCTGCCTACATCGGCTTCGATTTCATGAAAGCCGTTGCTTTTCAGCCATTCAGGTTGGATCCGCTTCACCAGCCAGGGGACGTCATGCTGTGCCCACAGCAGTTTACCTTTGGCGTCGTAAATCAGCGTCACCGTCGGGCTCTGCATATTCAGGTGTTCCGGAATATCGACATCGATGTGGTTATTTTCCCACTTCGCCAGCATGTAGAACAGGTTGCTCTCGCCGCGCAGCAGGCGGAAAGTGGTTTTATCGAAACTGACGCTGTAGCCTACCAGCGCAACCATGCCGTAGGCCAGCGACAGGATCAGCACCACGGCGGCCGTCGCCAGCAGGAAGCGGACGCGCAGTGAAAGCGGGAGAATATGTCGCAACACGCCTTTCATCCGCGCAGTTCGAATAAGTAGCCCTGACCGCGCACGGTGGTGATCACCTCTTGCGGATATTGCGTCTGGATTTTCTTACGCAGCCGCCCCATCAGTACATCAATAGTGTGGCTTTCGCGGAGTTCGGCATCCGGATAGAGCTGCAGCATCAGCGAATCTTTGCTCACCACTTTGCCGCGGTTGCGGATTAGCGTTTCCATAATGGTGTACTCAAAGGCGGTGAGCTTAATCGGCTGGTCATTGACCGATAATTCGCGGCGCGATAAGTCAACCTGGAAAGGCGGAATCGAAATTACCTGTGACGCCAGGCCGCTATTGCGACGCAGCAACGCCTGCATGCGGGCGGCGACCTCTTCGATATGGAAGGGTTTGGTGACGTAGTCATCGGCGCCGGCGCTCAGCACCTCGACTTTATCCTGCCAGCCTTCACGGGCGGTCAGTACCAGTACCGGTACCGATACGTCGTGACTACGCCAGCGGCGGATCAGCGACAGGCCGTCTTCATCCGGCAGGCCAAGGTCAACGATGGCGACATCCGGGATATGCTCGCCCAGGTAGTAATCTGCTTCCTTTGCATCTTCCGCGGCATCCACCTGATGCCCCAGTTCCTGTAGCTGGACCTTGAGGTGATGGCGCAGCAGAGCATTATCCTCAACGACGAGTACGCGCATGCCCATTCTCCATTTCATTTTCGATTTGAATAGTTTAACGCGATTATGTGGCGCTGGGGGTAAACATTATTTAAACCAGGCGGGAGAGAGATTTTTTTGCGTGGAAAGTGGAAGGTTGCCAGGTAGCATGCGCGAAGAGATTGCCCATGCTACCTGAGGCAGGCTGGTTACTTCAGCTCGTCGACCATGGTGATCGCGCGGCCGATGTAGTTAGCCGGGGTCATCGCCTTCAGGCGGATTTTTTCTGCTTCCGGCAGCGGCAGGCCGTCGATGAACTGCTGCATACCTTCGGCGTCAACGCGCTTACCGCGGGTCAGCTCTTTCAGCTTCTCGTACGGCTTTTCGATACCGTAGCGGCGCATCACCGTCTGGATCGGCTCAGCCAGCACTTCCCAGTTGTGATCCAGTTCGTCCAGCAGACGATCCTGGTTCAGCTCCAGCTTGCTCACGCCTTTCAGGGTGGATTGGTACGCGATCAGCGCATAGCCGATGCCCACGCCGAGGTTACGCAGCACGGTGGAGTCGGTCAGGTCGCGCTGCCAGCGGGAAACCGGGAGCTTGCTGGCCAGGTGCTGCATCACGGCGTTCGCCAGGCCCAGATTGCCTTCGGAGTTTTCGAAGTCAATCGGGTTCACTTTATGCGGCATGGTTGAAGAGCCGATTTCACCCGCGATGGTTTTCTGTTTGAAGTGGTTGAGCGCGATGTAGCCCCACACATCGCGATCGAAATCGATCAGGATGGTATTGAAGCGCGCGATGCAATCAAACAGTTCGGCGATGTAGTCGTGCGGCTCAATCTGGGTGGTGTACGGGTTCCACTGAATACCCAGCGAGGTAACGAACTCTTCGCTGAACTGATGCCAGTCAACTTCCGGATAGGCGGCGATGTGGGCGTTGTAGTTACCGACCGCGCCGTTGATTTTACCGAGGATTTCCACCTGGTTCAGCTGACGGTACTGGCGCTCCATACGGTAGGCGACGTTAGCCATCTCTTTGCCCATGGTGGACGGGGTCGCCGGTTGACCGTGGGTACGAGAAAGCAGCGGCACGTCACGGTATTGGGTCGCCAAATCTTTAATCGCGTCAATCAGTTTACGCCAGTACGGCAGAACCACTTCGTCACGTGCGGTTTTCAGCATCAGCGCATGCGACAGGTTATTGATGTCTTCAGAAGTACAGGCGAAGTGAATGAATTCTGACACCGCGTGCAGCTCGGCGATATCGGCGACTTTTTCCTTGAGGAAATATTCTACCGCTTTCACGTCGTGGTTGGTGGTGCGTTCGATGGTTTTGATACGCTCCGCGTCCTCTACGCTGAAGTCGGCAACGATTTTATCAAGGAAACCGTTTGCGTCGGCAGCAAAAGCAGGAACTTCCTTGATCGCTGCGTGCGCGGCCAGTTTTTGCAGCCAGCGGACTTCTACCTGTACACGGAATTTCAGCAAACCGAATTCGCTGAAGATACCGCGCAGCGCGCTGACTTTATCGCCGTAGCGGCCGTCTACGGGGGAAACGGCGGTCAGTGAGGATAATTCCATAAATCATAACTCCGGGGTTAAATGAGCAAGAATTTGTTTTGCCTGGTTAACCAGACGATTGCGAGAAAACATGAGCTGCAGACGTCCGCCGCCAACCTGATGCCAGAGCACGGCGGAACGAATGCCGGCGAGCAGGGTAGAGCGTACCTTCGCCTGAACCTGCGGGCTTTGCAGCACGGCAGGAGAACCGGTGACCTGAATGCGCGGCCCCAGCGGGCTGATGACGTCAACGTAAATGCCGGCCATCGCGCTGAGCAGCGTTTCAGATTGTAGATCAAAATGTTCTAACTGACGGCGCAGGCCGCCGATGCGGTTGCCGAGGGTATCCATCGCCCCTTTGCTGGCGGCGAGTTTACGTTCCAGCACCATCAGGCTTAATGTGTAGCGGGTGAGCTCCGCGTTGAGGCCCTGACGGCTGCTGGTATTCAGCACGCCGAGCAGAGTCTCAAGCCCGAGACGAAGATTGGCTTCACTCCCACCGAATACCGCCAGCGTTGAATCCGGGTCGAGATCGATGATGCTGTTCAGCGAAACGTGCAGGGCGTCGCTGTCGCAATGCCCCTGATGCGCCAGTTGCTGAACCAGCCGCGCCGCCTGGCATACGCCCGCCAACGCCAGAGTGATGTCATAATAATTCTTCGCCACGCTTACTCCTTGTAACCCGCCGGGCGTTAATCAGGCATCCGGCGGAAAATGGTCGATCAAGACGCCAGCGGCAGACGCTGTTCGATAATTCCGCCGCCGAGACACACTTCGCCGCTATAGAAAACAGCCGACTGTCCCGGCGTCACGGCAGCGACGGGTTCATCAAAGATAACCTCGATGCGGTCGTCATCCAGCGCCTTCACGGTGCAGGGGATGTCGGTCTGGCGGTAGCGGGTTTTCACCGTGCAGCGAAGGGTGCCCTGCAGCGGCTGACGATCGACCCAGTGTAGCTGCTGGGCAATCAGGCCGACGGACATCAGACGCGGGTGATCGTGACCCTGGGCGACGATCAGCACGTTGTTTTCCACGTCTTTATCGACCACGTACCACGGATCTTCGCTACCTTCTTTGGTGCCGCCGATGCCGAGCCCTTTACGCTGGCCGAGGGTGTGATACATCAGCCCTTGGTGTTCGCCGATCTCATCGCCGTCGACGGTGATGATTTTGCCCGGCTGCGCAGGCAGATAGCGGCCCAGGAAGTCGCGGAATTTACGCTCGCCGATAAAGCAGATGCCGGTAGAGTCTTTTTTCTTCGCGGTGATAAGATCCAGCTCTTCGGCGATTTTACGCACCTGCGGCTTTTCCAGCTCACCGACCGGGAACAGACTTTGCGCGATTTGTTCGTGGCTGAGGGTGTAGAGGAAATAGCTCTGGTCTTTATTACCGTCGAGCCCGCGCAACAGTTGGCTTTTGCCGTTGACATCGGCGCGGCGCACGTAGTGACCGGTGGCGATGTAATCAGCGCCGAGGTCTTCTGCGGCGAACTCAAGGAAGGCTTTGAATTTGATCTCTTTGTTGCACAGGATATCCGGGTTCGGCGTACGGCCTGCTTTATACTCTTCGAGGAACAGCTCGAAGACGTTATCCCAGTATTCTGCGGCAAAGTTGACGGTATGCAATTCAATACCGAGCTTATCGCAGACGGCTTGCGCGTCGGCGAGGTCGGCAGCGGCGGTGCAGTATTCCTCACCGTCGTCTTCCTCCCAGTTCTTCATGAACAGGCCTTCCACCTTATACCCTTGCTGTTGCAGAAGGTAGGCGGAAACAGAGGAATCGACGCCGCCGGACATGCCGACGATCACTTTTTTTGGACTTTCTGACATTGGAATACTCACCACATTGAACTTCAAGGCGGCGTATTCTAGCACGCGTCAACCGTTCAGGCACCCCCTGTGAACGGCCAGTTAAATTCCGCAATCAGCGACAGCGGATGCCGCGGATCCTGCTGATAGCTGCGAATGCTTTCCGCCACCAGCGGCGAGCGCAGGTTTTTAGCGTTAAGAATTTCTTCAGCGTTGAGCCACAGACAGCGGTCGATGTCGCTATCATGCGGTTCAGTAGCGCACGTATCGTTAAGCTCAATGGCAAACAGAAAGCGCAGGAACGGCGTATTATCCGGGGCTTGCCACTGGTGCATGCGGATGAAGTGCTGCGGCGCGGCGCGAATACCGGTCTCTTCCCACAATTCACGCTCGGCGGCCTGCGCCAGAGTCTCATTGGCTTCGAGATGACCGGCTGGCTGGTTCCATAGCGCTTTGCCGTTAATCGTCTCTTCAACAATCAGGAATTTGCCTTTGGCGTGAACCACGCAGGCGACGGTGACGTGCGGTTTAAACATCGAGCTTCCTTATGAATGCGGTTATTCGGTTTGGCGCCATTCGCCGTTGGCTAAGCCATCAAGCGTATAGCCGCCCATGGCGTAGCGAATTAGCCTTAGCGTCGGGAAACCGACATGGGCGGTCATCCGACGAACCTGACGGTTGCGCCCCTCATAGAGGGTGATTTTTAGCCAGCGAGTGGGAATCGATTTACGCTCGCGAATCGGCGGATTGCGCGGCCAAAGCCAGGCGGGTTCATCCACCAGCTCCACGCCGGCAGGTAGGGTGGGTCCATCGTTTAGCGTCACTCCGTCGCGCAGCGCGCTGAGCGCGTCTTCTGTAGGTTCGCCTTCCACTTGAACGTAATAAATCTTGCCGGTGCGCTTACCGGGCTGGGTCAGTTTTGCCTGGAGCGCGCCATCGTTGGTCAGCACCAGCAAACCTTCGCTGTCGCGGTCAAGACGACCGGCGGCGTAAACGCCGGCGACCGGAATAAAATCCTTCAGCGTGCTGCGCCCGGACTCGTCGGTAAATTGCGGCAACACATCGTAGGGTTTATTGAACAAGATCACAGTTTTAAGCTGGCGTTCTTTACGTTGTCTGGTCACTTGTTGTGTGCTGAATCGCTCAACGCGATGTTTTCTAAATGAAGTTTTCTGCATGGTATTTTCAGGCTCTCTCAATTGCCGCATTATAGCCTAATTACGAATGCCTTTCATGGACGCAAACATTCAGGTAGTATTGACATGCTCATTACAAATTATTAACAAAAAATTGCTCAAACCGATTCGCAATACAGGCAGGAAGGCAACACGGACGCGAATCTCCGGTTAGCGGGGCGACCCGGTACTCAGGAGTAGGCCGACTAAGCCAACACCAGGCTCGCGTGAAGAGGGAAGAGCAGAACCAGAAGCGCTCGAAGGAGAGGTTAATGGAAAGCAAAGTAGTAGTTCCGGCGGAAGGTCAGAAAATCACCCTGCAAAACGGCAAACTGAACGTCCCTCATAACCCGATTATCCCGTTCATTGAAGGCGATGGTATCGGTGTTGACGTTACCCCAGCGATGCTGAAAGTGGTTGATGCCGCCGTTGAGAAAGCCTATAAAGGCGAGCGTAAAATTTCCTGGATGGAAGTTTACACCGGTGAAAAATCTACCCACGTTTACGGCCAGGATGTCTGGCTGCCTGCTGAAACCCTCGATCTGATTCGTGATTACCGCGTTGCTATTAAAGGTCCACTGACGACGCCAGTTGGCGGCGGTATCCGTTCTCTGAACGTGGCGCTGCGTCAGGAGCTGGATCTCTACGTTTGCCTGCGCCCGGTACGTTACTATCAGGGTACCCCGAGCCCGGTTAAACACCCGGAACTGACCGATATGGTTATCTTCCGCGAAAACTCCGAAGATATTTATGCGGGTATCGAGTGGAAAGCAGATTCTGCCGAAGCTGACAAAGTTATCAAATTCCTGCGCGATGAGATGGGCGTGAAGAAAATTCGCTTCCCGGAACATTGCGGTATCGGCATCAAGCCGTGCTCTGAAGAAGGTACCAAACGCCTGGTACGCGCCGCTATCGAATACGCGATCACCAACGATCGTGATTCCGTGACCCTGGTGCACAAAGGCAACATCATGAAGTTCACCGAAGGCGCGTTCAAAGACTGGGGTTACCAGCTGGCTCGCGAAGAGTTCGGCGGTGAGCTGATCGACGGCGGCCCGTGGGTGAAAATCAAGAACCCGAACACCGGCAAAGAGATCGTGGTTAAAGACGTGATCGCCGATGCGTTCCTGCAGCAAATCCTGCTGCGTCCGGCTGAATACGATGTTATCGCCTGTATGAACCTGAACGGCGACTACATTTCTGACGCCCTGGCGGCGCAGGTTGGCGGTATCGGTATCGCGCCGGGCGCCAACATTGGCGACGAGTGCGCGCTGTTCGAAGCCACCCATGGTACTGCGCCGAAATATGCCGGCCAGGATAAAGTGAATCCAGGTTCCATCATCCTGTCTGCAGAAATGATGCTGCGTCACATGCAGTGGTTCGAAGCCGCAGACCTGATCGTTAAAGGCATGGAAGGCGCAATCGCTGCCAAGACCGTGACCTATGACTTCGAACGTCTGATGGAAGGCGCGAAACTGCTGAAATGCTCTGAGTTCGGCGACGCTATCATCAAAAACATGTAATCCATTTTTCTGGATTAATGCGAAACGGGAGCCTAAGGGTTCCCGTTTTTATTTGCTTTGTACCGGGTTATCCATAATTAAATAACAGTGAGCTATTCATGCCCGCTGCCGCTTGCTACGGTAAATCATCCATTGGCTGTATTTATTGCCATATTTTGCCTGGTTTTTTCAGGTTATTATTATTAGAGGTGATATTATGAAAAAGATTATTCTGACCCTGGTATTAGCATCAGCAAGTATTTCTGCCTTCGCGGGTTACCATCCGGTCGCAAGGACCGCAGCCGTAGCCTCAGCCGATCATCCGGTGGCGGTAGCGGCGGCAACCGGCGATAACGGTAACCATCCGGTGGCGCGCACCGCGGCTGTCGCTTCGGCTGACCATCCGGTGGCGGTGGCGGCGGCAACCAGCGATAACGGTCGCCACCCAGTTGCGCGTACCACGGTTGTCGCTTCAGCGGATCATCCGGTCGCAGCGGCGGCAGTGACCAGCCATTAATAATCCTCTTCCCGGCGCCACGCCGGGATTTAGCTACTGCTCACGTCTGCGCATCGATTTCCTTTCCTGCTCCGTTTTACGCTATATTGGCGCTATTATCGTAAATTATCTCTTTATCACAGGTAACATCTGCCATGGCTTTGATCCCTAAAAACTATGCCCGCCTGGAAAGTGGCTATCGCGAGAAGGCGCTTAAAATTTATCCATGGGTCTGCGGACGCTGCTCGCGCGAGTTTGTCTACTCCAACCTGCGTGAACTGACGGTACATCACATCGATCACGATCATACCAATAACCCGGAAGATGGCAGCAACTGGGAACTATTGTGTCTGTATTGTCACGATCACGAGCATTCCAAGTACACTGAGGCCGACCAGTACGGTACAAGAGTGGTGGCCGGTGAAGATGCGCAAAAGGATGTCGGTGAAGCCACCTACAATCCTTTTGCCGATTTAAAAGCCATGATGAACAAGAAGAAGTAGCTACGCTTCGTCGTAATGCGCATAGCCTGGCTGCTAATTGACGCCCAGACGCAGGGCTAAATCCTGCGGGTAGGGATCAAAATAGTTCTGCGTCTGCAGATAGCGGTCGGGATATTCGGCCAGGTAGTGCTTAAGCAGCGTCACGGGCGCCAGAATAGGGAGCAGCCCCGCGCGATAATGTAGTATCACGTCACGCAGCTCACCGCGCTGACGGCTATTCAACCGTTCGCGGAAATAGCCCTGAATATGCATCAGCACATTGGTGTGGTTTTTCCTGGAGGCGGTATTTTTCAGGATCGCCATCAGTTTATCGCGGTAGGCGACGAAAAAGGCATCCAGGTCCTGCCATTGATGCATCGAGGCGACGAAAGGGCCAATTTCGCGATAGCCGGCCTGATGATGCGCCAGCAACTGCAGTTTATAGCGGCTATGAAAATCCATTAACGCCCGACGGGTCAGGCCATTGGCCCGCAGCGTATTCAGTTCATGTAGGGCGAAAAGACGCTCGACAAAATTCTCTCTTAACTGCGGGTCGTGCAGTCGTCCATCCTCTTCTACCGGCAACCACGGATAGGCTTCCATCAACGCGCGGGTAAACAGGCCGGTACCTTCTTTGCGCCCACGGTTGCCTTTTTCATCATACAGGCGCACGCGTTCCATACCGCAGCTCGGTGATTTGGCGCAGACGATAAAACCCGCTAATTCGCCGAGCCCAGGCAGGTAACCGGCGGTAAAATTCTTCATTTTGCCCGTGACATCGTCGTGCGGGTCGCTGCTAAAACGCATCTGAATCTCACCTGCGCCGGTCTGCACCAGGCGCAGGGCCGGTCGAGGAGAGCCCAGGCCGATGGCCATTTCCGGACAAATGGGTTTGAAGGTTACCCACGGCGCCAGTTCATCCATCGCAAATGGCGATCGTTTATGTCCGCCATCAAAGCGCACGGACGAGCCGGTTAAACAGCCGCTGATGCCAATGACAGGTTGCTTATTCATGGCGTACTCCTCGCTTTGTTCTCACTGGATGAGCCGTCCCGCAAAAGCGTTCGACCCGATATATTAAACTTACACAATCATGATTTTTTGTCCAAGTTTTTGGTGTGCTTTTTTAGCGGAGAACATCGCGCACAGGTGCAAAGCTTTTTTACAGCGAGATAACGTCCAGAGAGGCAACGTGCTGGCGCCAGAGGTCTATCTGCCTCTGGCGTGCGGCGGTGAGCTGGCCCGAGGTCACCAGTAACCAGCGGCGTTGAGGGAATATTTCCGGGGCCAGCGCGGTGGGCGGCATCGGCAGCACATCAATGCGATGACCTTGTCCGGTGCGCATGAGCGCTTCCAGCCAGATTTCACATGGGTCGCTCAGGTGCCAGCCGGTAATCAGATAGTTATCGCCCGGCGCGCGTTTATCGCCTTCAAGACAAAAGGAGGTGTAGGAGATGATAATGCCGTCGAGGAGCTCACGCAGGGTCTGCATCGCCGGCACATTAGCCGATACCTTACTGCGTAACGGGCGCAATACGTTGGTAACCAGCTCAGGGCGGGGATATTCCCGACCGGCGTCGTAAATCAGCTGGCGCAGGGATTCGATTTTTCCCTCTTTCAGCCGCTGCAGCATGTTGTCCTGCAGGACAAGCCAGTTATTGCCTGGGCCGCTATCAGGGCGGGTCAACAGCGGTTTGACCTGGCTTACGGGAACACCTTTTTTTACCCAGTCGAGAATTTTCAGCGCCAGCTGGACATCGTTATCGTTATAGAGGCGGTGGCCTCCATCGGTGCGCTCGGGTTTAAGCAGGCCGTACCGGCGTTGCCAGGCCCGCAGCGTGGTTGCGTTGATGCCGCAAAGACGGGAAAATTCGCCGATGGAGTAAGACATTGCAATTACCTGATAACCGAGATTGCTTCTAATATACTACGGATGACGGCCGGTTGAATGCCGTGTTGCTGGTAATAAAGCGCTAGTCTTATGCTTTAAAATCGATACTCGTATTTTTAAACGTCTGATAAGCGTCATCATCCGGCGCGGCGGGAATGTCTGCTTGCATAAATGCGGCTACAACAGTGTTGCATAGTTCTTCATCACCCTTTTCCACGGTAGCGGAATTTACGGTGCCATCACGCTGCAGCGACAAACGAATACGACAGGTTTGCCCGGGATACTCCACGGAATCAGGCATTTTGGCTTTGACGGCGGTCATTATCTGATACGCGTAGGTAGCCCGACTTGATGGCTTCGTCGAAGGGAGGCTGGCGAAAAGGTCGTCTACTTCGGTGGCGCTCGCCGCCGCGCGCGGCGTGGGCTGATGATGGTGACAACCTGCCAGCAGTAAAGGGAACAATAACAACACCAACGGCGATTTGTTCAGCATGGTAACGCGTCCTTGTTTGTTTGGTATGGGCCAATCATAACGGTAGGCGCTACGACCTGATAGCTGCTAAACATAGGTGCTTCTACCGTTCGCTCACCGATTCCCTGGAGACGATTATCACGACGGTAAGCGCAGTGGTGGCGTTTGAGAGCCGGAGACGCTTCGTCGCCAGGCGCCGGGCGCCTGACCATACTGGCGTTTGAAGCTGCGGTTAAAAGATTGCTGGGAGTCGAAACCCAGCGCTATCGCTACGTTTAAAATGGGCTCGTCGCTGTTGGCTAAGCGCTCGACCGATCTTTGCAGCTTATGCATGCGAATATATTCAGCGAGAGGGTAACCGGTGTGCTCCTTGAAGATCCGCTGCAGGTGCCATTTCGAATAGCCCGCGCGCCTGGCAACGGTCTCGATATCCAGACGGCTCTCGAGATTATTGTCGATCCAATCGAGTAGATCATGAATTACCGCAGCAGTATTCATCTTGCGCTCCACGTAATTATAAAAGCATCTTTAATTGTTGCATTTAAAGGTGGCTCGTTTTGGCATTAATTGCAAGTTTTATTGTTGCAATTAATGCCTTGCCGTAAACAGGCCTTTCTGCAGCCAGAGGAATAGCACAGAAAGTGCAACAATTATTCTTGCACTTAGTTAAGCGCCTTCCTACAATCGCCGCGATAGTGTATTCGCAACTGTTACAGTTTTGTGGCGATGAACGACACAAATGGCCTCAAGCCTGCCCGGACAAAGGAAGTGGCGCGGCGTCTCCCGCAGCGTCTTGCCCGGCGGCGACAATTACCGGAATAAAAATAATGAGCCTGCAAAAAACCTGGGGAAAACGTCATCTGACTTCAGTAGGTATGGTGCTACTCTCGGCGCTGCTCGCCGGCTGCGATGAAGGCGTCGCGCAAAACGCCGCGCCGCAAGCGCCTGCCGTCAGCGCCGCTGAGGTGGTGGTGAAATCCATTAGTCAGTGGGATAGCTTTAATGGCCGGATTGAGGCGGTGGAAAGCGTGCAACTACGTCCCCGCGTCTCTGGCTACATTGATAAAGTGAATTACACCGACGGTCAGGAGGTGAAGAAGGGGGAGGTGTTATTCACCATTGACGATCGAACCTATCGCGCCGCGCTGGAACAGGCGCAGGCAAGCCTGGCAAGAGCGAAAACGCAAGCCAGCCTGGCGCGCAGTGAAGCAAACCGCACCGATAAATTAATCAATACCAACCTGGTATCCCGGGAAGAGTGGGAGCAGCGCCGCTCCGCCGCGGTCCAGGCGCAAGCGGATATTCGCGCCGCGCAGGCGGCGGTTGATGCCGCGCAGCTTAATCTGGACTTCACCAAAGTGACCGCGCCTATCGACGGCCGCGCCAGCCGCGCGTTAATCACCAGCGGTAATCTGGTCACCGCCGGCGATACCGCCAGCGTTCTTACCACGCTGGTGTCGCAGAAAACGGTTTACGTCTACTTTGACGTGGATGAGTCTACCTATCTTCACTATCAAAATCTTGCCCGCAGGGGGCAAGGGGCCTCCAGCAGCCACCAGGCATTACCGGTTGAGATCGGCCTTGTGGGCGAAGAGGGCTACCCTCATCAGGGCAAAGTGGATTTTCTGGATAATCAGTTAACGCCGAGCACCGGTACGATCCGCATGCGCGCGCTGCTGGACAATTCGCAGCGTCTGTTCACGCCGGGACTCTTTGCCCGCGTCCGCTTGCCGGGCAGCGCTGAATTCAAAGCCACGCTTATCGACGACAAAGCGGTACTGACCGATCAGGACCGTAAATATGTCTATATCGTTGATAAAGAAGGTAAAGCTCAGCGTCGCGATATCGCGCCGGGGCGGCTGGCTGCCGGTTTACGTATCGTCAAACAGGGGCTGAACCCAGGCGACAAAGTTATCGTCGATGGCTTACAAAAAGTGTTTATGCCGGGGATGCCGGTTAACGCGAAGAACGTTGCCATGACTACCAGCGCCGCCCTCAACTGATCCCTTATCTGAGAATCCGATCTATGGACTTTTCCCGCTTTTTTATCGATAGGCCGATTTTTGCCGCCGTGCTGTCGATTTTGATTTTTATCACCGGCTTGATCGCCATTCCGCTGTTGCCGGTCAGCGAATATCCTGACGTCGTACCGCCCAGCGTGCAGGTGCGGGCGGAATATCCCGGCGCCAACCCGAAAGTGATTGCGGAAACCGTGGCGACGCCATTGGAAGAAGCCATCAATGGCGTCGAAAATATGATGTACATGAAGTCCGTCGCAGGCTCTGACGGCGTATTGGTCACTACCGTCACGTTCCGTCCGGGAACCGACCCCGATCAGGCGCAGGTTCAGGTGCAAAACCGGGTCTCGCAGGCCGAGGCGCGTCTCCCGGAAGATGTGCGCCGTTTAGGCATCACCACCCAGAAGCAATCGCCAACGCTGACGCTGGTGGTGCATCTGTTTTCACCCGGCGGTAAGTACGATTCACTGTATATGCGTAACTACGCCACGTTGAAAGTCAAAGATGAACTCGCGCGTTTGCCAGGCGTCGGGCAGATCCAGATTTTCGGCTCGGGTGAATATGCGATGCGCATCTGGCTGGATCCCAATAAGGTTGCGGCGCGCGGGTTAACCGCATCGGATGTGGTGACGGCGATGCAGGAGCAAAACGTTCAGGTTTCCGCCGGACAGCTGGGCGCCGAGCCGCTGCCGAAAGAGAGCGATTTTTTGATCTCTATTAACGCCCAGGGGCGTCTGCATACGGAAGAAGAGTTTGGCAATATTATTCTGAAAACGGCGCAAGACGGTTCGCTGGTGCGCCTGCGCGACGTGGCGCGTATCGAAATGGGCTCGGGTAGCTATGCGTTACGTTCCCAGCTTAACAATAAAGACGCAGTCGGGATTGGTATTTTCCAGTCGCCAGGGGCGAATGCTATCGATTTGTCTAACGCCGTTCGCGCTAAAATGAACGAACTCTCCACCCGTTTCCCGGAAGATATGAAATGGGCGGCGCCGTACGATCCGACGGTGTTTGTGCGTGATTCGATTCGCGCGGTGGTGCAAACGCTGCTGGAAGCGGTAGTGTTGGTGGTGCTGGTGGTAATTTTGTTCCTGCAGACGTGGCGTGCGTCGATTATTCCGCTGATTGCGGTGCCGGTATCGGTGGTGGGCACCTTCAGCATTCTTTATCTGCTGGGCTTTTCGCTGAATACCCTGAGTCTGTTCGGGCTGGTACTGGCGATCGGTATCGTCGTGGATGATGCCATCGTGGTGGTGGAAAACGTTGAACGAAACATCGAAGAGGGGCTGGCTCCGCTAGCGGCGGCGCACCAGGCGATGCGCGAAGTCTCCGGGCCGATTATCGCTATCGCGCTGGTGTTGTGCGCGGTGTTCGTGCCGATGGCATTCCTCTCCGGGGTAACGGGGCAGTTTTACAAGCAGTTTGCGGTGACGATTGCAATATCGACGGTGATCTCCGCCATCAACTCGCTGACGCTCTCGCCAGCGCTGGCTGCGCTGCTGTTAAAACCGCACGGCGCGGCGAAAGACTTCCCGACCCGGCTTATCGATCGCTTGTTCGGCTGGATTTTCCGTCCGTTTAACCATTTTTTCCATCGTAGCTCAAACGGCTATCAGGGGCTGGTGGGCAAAACGCTCGGGCGACGCGGCGCGGTGTTTGTGGTCTACGTCCTGCTGCTCTGCGCGGCTGGTGTGATGTTTAAAGTCGTACCCGGCGGATTTATTCCGACGCAGGACAAGCTGTATTTAATTGGCGGCGTGAAAATGCCGGAAGGCTCTTCACTGGCGCGCACCGACGCCGTGATCCGCAAAATGAGCGAAATCGGTATGAATACCGAAGGCGTGGATTATGCGGTGGCCTTTCCGGGGCTTAATGCCCTGCAGTTCACCAATACGCCGAATACCGGGACGGTCTTTTTTGGTCTGAAACCGTTCGACCAGCGTAAACACACCGCTGCGGAAATTAACGCCGAGATTAACGCCAAAATCGCGCAAATTCAGCAGGGCTTTGGTTTCTCGATTCTGCCGCCGCCGATTTTAGGACTGGGTCAGGGTTCCGGCTATTCGTTGTATATTCAGGATCGCGCCGGTCTGGGTTATGGCGCGTTGCAAAACGCGGTGAACGCGATGTCGGGTTCAATTATGCAGACGCCGGGAATGCATTTCCCGATCTCTACCTACCAGGCGAACGTGCCGCAGTTGGATGTGCAGGTCGATCGTGATAAAGCGAAAGCGCAGGGCGTGTCGTTGACCGACCTTTTCGGTACGCTGCAAACCTATCTGGGTTCATCGTATGTGAATGACTTTAACCAGTTTGGGCGTACATGGCGCGTAATGGCGCAGGCCGATGGGCCGTTCCGCGACAGCGTGGAAGATATTGCTAATTTACGCACCCGCAATAATCAGGGCGAAATGGTGCCGATTGGCAGTATGGTGAATATTAATACCACCTACGGGCCGGATCCGGTGATTCGCTACAATGGCTATCCGGCGGCGGATTTGATTGGCGATGCCGATCCCCGCGTGCTCTCGTCCACGCAGGCGATGACGCAGCTGGCGGGCATGTCTAAGCAGATACTGCCGAACGGCATGAATATTGAGTGGACGGATCTCAGCTTCCAGCAGGCTACGCAGGGCAATACGGCGCTGATCGTCTTCCCGGTCGCGGTACTGCTGGCGTTCCTGGTGCTGGCGGCGCTGTATGAAAGCTGGACGCTACCGCTGGCGGTGATCCTTATCGTTCCAATGACCATGCTCTCCGCGCTGTTCGGCGTCTGGCTGACCGGTGGCGATAATAACGTATTTGTGCAGGTGGGGCTGGTGGTGCTGATGGGGCTGGCGTGTAAAAACGCGATTCTGATTGTTGAGTTCGCCCGCGAACTGGAAATTCAGGGGAAAGGGATCATGGAAGCGGCGCTGGAAGCCTGTCGCCTGCGTTTACGCCCGATTATCATGACCTCGATTGCCTTTATTGCTGGGACGATTCCGCTGATTCTTGGCCACGGCGCGGGGGCGGAAGTGCGCGGCGTCACCGGGATCACGGTATTCTCCGGTATGCTCGGCGTGACGCTGTTTGGTTTGTTCCTGACGCCGGTGTTTTACGTGACGCTGCGAAAACTGGTGACGCGTGGCAAACAGGCAAGGGACGTCTTGCCCGCGTAGGTCGCTGCTAATAACAAAAAACCGCCTTTTCGTTTAAGGCGGTTTTTTTCGCAACAAGAAAAGTTAATGCGCTTCTTTATAGCGGGCAGTCAGTTCAGGCAACGGATCGCAGCCGCTGGTATCGGCTTTTTTGACCTCTTCCAGGGCGCTTGCCACGGTGTGGCGAGCTAACACCGCGAGCGACGCCTGCTCGGCTTCATCGGCTACGGACTTAAAGTACCAGCAAGCATTGGCGCTGACCACGCAGCGAGCCGGGACGTCAGGGCGAGACGCCCACAGTTTTTTATCTTCAATAACGGAAAGATAGATATCACGCAGCGTGATTTGGTCGGCAGGGCGGCCAAGATGAATAGAGCCGTTGCGGCCAAGCGTGGAAACGATGATACCGTCGCGAGTGAGCGGAACCATGAGTTTACGGATAAAGCTCGGGTTGGCTTCCAGGCCGTAGGCCAGAATCGCGCTCGTCGAACGTTCACCCAATTGCTCCGCCATCGCTACGCTGAGAACCATCTGCAAAGCTGTCGGGAAGCGGTAATCTAACATTTTCTTATCCTGGATTGCGGTGAATCTTGTTCTTTTTGGCACCGCAGAGGTAAATAATCAGTGAGTAACACTATAACAAATACGGTAATTTTTTTGAAGCAATCTTAGCCAGGTCCCTCGCTTGCGGCCGCCAGCAGCGGCACGACGACATCGCTGATGGGTGTGGCAACGCCCAACCTTCGGCCATAGCGTTGTATGACTCCGTTACGGATGTCCCATTCCAGCGGACGATTGGCCTGACGGTCGGCGAGTATCGAGGTGCTTAAATCCGCCGGCGCCTGATGAAACCCATCAACAATTTCCTGCGGCACGCTATCGGCGAGTACCGCCCCTGCGGCGCGCGCCACCGCCAGACACTCGTGAAGATAGGCCAGCGCCAACCCGGTGATGTCCTGGCGCGAAAACATCCCGGCGCGGCGATTCGCCAGTACCATCAGGCCAGCGACGGCATTTTGCAGCAGTTTCCGCCAGGCGAGCGATGTGAAATCAGCCGTCAACTCAACCGCGCAGCGGGTACCGTTGAGAACCTCGACTATCCTCTTCACCTGCGGCGTATCGGGTAGCGTCAGGCGCGGTTTGGCACGTAACCATACCGAAGCATCCGCCTCTCGTTGTGCCGGAAACCAGACAACCGAAGGCAACACCTTTGCGCCGTTAACATAGGGGTCAAGCAGGCTTTCCTGTTCAACGCCGTTCTGTAGCGCGCAGACCACCGTGTTTTCATCACACAGCGCGTTAAGCCAGCCCGCGCAATCCGCTACCTGGGTGGTTTTCACCGCCACAAACAGCAGCTCAACCGGGCGTTCCAGCGTATGCGGATCGGTCAATACCGGCCCTGGAAGGATCGTTTCGCCGTCATCCCGGCGTAAAATCAATCGCTGATGCGCGGTGCGCCCGCAGAGCACCGGTTTGCGGCCCGCTTCATGCAGTACGGCGGCAATGGTCGTGCCAATAGCGCCAGGACCTAGCAACGCGACGGAGGAAAAGTTAGACATCATGCATTCTCCTGATTGAAGCCTACCCATTAATGATACAAATTTTCGGCAAAAGCCAGGATCAATTGCCGATATCGGGCAACACTTAGAGCAAAGGCATGGTCTATGCTGGCATTGTGCTTTAAACTGCGCGCTGCAAAATTGAGTAGATAAACGATTAATCAGGCGGTAATGGCGATGAACGGTACGATCACAACGTGGTTTAAAGATAAAGGTTTCGGATTTATCAAAGATGAAAATGGTGATAACCGCTATTTTCACGTGATTAAGGTCGCCAATCCGGATCTGATTAAGAAAGACGCGGCGGTCACGTTTGAGCCCACGACTAATAATAAAGGTCTCTCGGCTTACGCGGTTAAAGTCATCCCGGAAAGCAAACATCTGTATATTGCCGGTGAGCGTGTGAAGCTGACATCGATTAAGTCTTACCTGGTATACAGTGAGGAAGTGCCGGCCGATACGCGTATCGACAAGGAAAATGCGGTGCTCTCCGTGGGACTACTGATGAACAGCATCAAGCCGAAAGCGAGCGTGAAGCCGGGCGAAATGCGCACGCTGAAAAAGTTGGCGATCACTACCTTTCAGGGCACGACGCTCATCTTCTCTGAAGATGAAATCGACATCGACGCCACGGTGAAGCTCCTTAAAGTCTAATCCTGATTTACCGTATCCGAAGCAGAATTCAAACGATTGTAGAAACGACGATGACAAAACTTACCTTACAAGAACAGATGCTGAAAGCGGGTCTGGTCACCAGTAAAAAGATGGCTAAGGTTCAGAGAACGGCGAAAAAGTCACGTGTTCAGGCGCGTGAAGCCCGCGAGGCCGTTGAAGAAAACAAAAAAGCCCAGCTTGAGCGCGACAAGCAGCTCAGCGAGCAGCAAAAGCAAGCGGCTTTAGCAAAAGAGTATAAAGCGCAGGTTAAGCAGCTGATCGAAATGAACCGAATCACGATTGCGAAAGGCCATATCGCTTTTAACTTTACGGATAATAATCTCATCAAAAACATTGATGTGGATAAAACCACCCAGGCGCAGCTCATTAGCGGCCGTCTGGCGATTGCCCGCCTTGCTGTTGATAATAACGGTAAATATGAATACGCGATTATTCCTGCCAGCGTGGCGGATAAAATCGCCCAGCGCGACGCCGAGAGTATTGTGTTGAACAGCGCCCTGAGCCAGGAAGCAGAGGACGAAGACGATCCGTACGCTGACTTTAAAGTACCTGATGATTTGATGTGGTAATCAGGAGTAATGCGTTGATGCCATTCATTGTGCGTCTTCCGTCATGGAGCGGGGGGCGCAATTTCAGATATCGATCACAATTTTCCCGTTTATAAATATCCTTTCTGTCACTGGATGTTATTATCCGGCTGGTAAATACCTTTCAACTCTACCGAGGCTTTGATGCTGGAGAATGTAATCATCTGATAATCAGTTTGCCGACCTTTCAGGCCGGGCTGGTTATCAATGCGCTGAAATCGAATGCGGGCACCGCTGCGTGTTTGCACGTTTTGCACATGATGATTAAACAGGTTTTCCAGTATGAATTTATCCCGTCAGGAACAACGTACCTTACACGTTCTCGCGAAAGGCGGACGTATTGCGCACATTCGCGATACCTCAGGCCGCGTCATCGCCGTGGAGTGCTATAGCCGCGAAGGGCTACTGCTCAGCGACTGTACGCTCGCCGTCTTCAAAAAACTCCGCACTAAAAAACTGATTAAATCCGTTAACGGCCAGCCGTACCGCATCAACACCAGCGGGCTGAATAACGTTCGCGCTCAACCGGATAACCGCTAAGGAGAGTGGCATGACCACAACAATCGATATCCCCCGTATCTTTACCATCAGCGAAAGTGAACATCGTATCCATAACCCCTTCACGGCGGAAAAATATGCCACGCTTGGCCGCGTACTTCGCCTGCAGGCGGGAGTGCAGATCCTCGACCTTGGCAGCGGTTCTGGCGAAATGCTCTGCACCTGGGCGCGGGACCATGCTATCGGCGGTCTGGGCATTGACATGAGCCCATTGTTTACCGCGCAGGCAAAACAACGCGCCGCAGCACTTGGCGTTAGCGATCGCGTCACTTTTCTCCATAGCGATGCGGCAGGTTACGTTGCCGAACGGCAATACGATGTGGCGGCCTGTATCGGCGCGACGTGGATAGCCGGCGGCGTCGCCGGAACCGTGGCGCAGTTAGCCCGAAGCCTTAAGCCTGGCGGTATGCTACTTATCGGGGAGCCCTGGTGGCGTAAGGTACCCGCCACAGAAGAAGAAGCGCGCGCCTGCGGTGTTTCTGCGGTGGCTGATTTGTTGCCGCTTCCGGCGCTGGTCGCCTCTTTTGGCGAACTGGGCTATGACATTGTTGAGATGGTGCTGGCTGACCGCGAGGGGTGGGACCGTTATGAAGCCGCTAAATGGCTGACGATGCGCCGTTGGCTGCAGGCGCATCCGGATGATGAATTTGCGGTTGAGGTCCGTGCGGAGCTCAATGCCGCACCGCTTCGCCATGTCACTTATACCCGGAAATATTTCGGTTGGGGCGTTTTTGCGCTGATGCAGAAATAACTCTCGTTATATTTGGTCAATTTATTTGAACTATTCTGTTAAATAAACGCCATTTATACATTTTGGCTAAGGGGTAGAGTAGGAGAACCACAAGCAGACGCGGAACGTTATCTCCGCGTCTGCTGAATGTTTTGCCGAAATCAGGGGCTATCCTCATGAAAAAGATTGGATTTTTGTCATTTGGCCACTGGACGCCATCGTCGCAGTCGGCGACCCGTTCCGCTGCCGACACGCTCTTACAATCCATCGATCTGGCCGTTGCCGCCGAAGAGCTAGGCGCGGACGGCGCCTATTTTCGGGTTCACCATTTCGCCCGCCAGCTCAGTTCACCGTTCCCGCTACTCGCCGCTATCGGCGCGAAAACTAAGAAGATTGAGATCGGCACCGGCGTTATCGATATGCGCTATGAAAATCCGCTATATATGGCGGAGGATGCCGGCGCTGCAGATTTGATCGCCGGTGGGCGTTTACAGCTTGGCATCAGCCGGGGTTCGCCGGAACAGGTGATTGATGGCTGGCGTCATTTCGGTTTTCAACCGCAGGATGGCGAGTCCGACGCTGACATGGCGCGGCGCCATACTGAGGTTCTGCTGGACGTGCTGCGCGGCGAAGGTTTCGCTAAACCTAACCCGCAACCGATGTTTCCCAACCCGCCGGGATTGCTGCGTCTTGAGCCGTACTCCGCCGGACTACGTGAGCGTATCTGGTGGGGCGCGGGCTCTAATGCTACGGCGATGTGGGCGGCGAAGCTCGGCATGAACTTGCAAAGCTCGACGCTGAAAGATGATGAGACGGGCGAACCATTCCATATTCAACAGGCGAAACAGATCCGCGCCTATCGTCAGGCCTGGACTGAGGCGGGGCACACGCGTACGCCGCGGGTATCGGTCAGCCGAAGTATTTTTGCCCTGATGGACGATCGCGACCGAATGTATTTCGGCTCCAGCCGGGATACTAGCGATAGTATTGGTTTTCTTGATGAGAAAACCCGCGCCATTTTCGGCCGCAGCTATGCCGCTGAACCCGATAAGCTCGTCGAACAACTGAAACAGGATGAAGCGATCGCAGAAGCGGATACTTTATTGCTGACGGTGCCGAATCAGCTGGGCGTGGATTATAACGCTCACGTGATTGAGTCTATTCTGAAGCACGTTGCGCCGGCAATGGGATGGCGTGATTAAAAGAATGCCACGCGGGGCATTAATTGATGCCCCGCGATAATTTAAAAGTATTAGCTTTGTTTATCTTTTGAACAAAAAGTGTGATCTTGATCAAGCCATACCCGCGCAGACTTAAAGAATATTGCAATGCTGTAACAATATTATTCATGGCGAGGGATTTATGGCAATTAAGGATTTTTTTGTACAGACTGCACCTGGTCGGCGTCGCTATGGCGTCGCCTTATTGGTTGGGGTTATTGCCGGAATCATGTCGGCATTCGTTAAGTGGGGGGCGGAAGTGCCTCTGCCGCCGCGAACGTTTTCCGGCGGGCGTGATGAATTCAACCCTCCTTATCTCTTTCTACGCGACTATCTTGGTATTGACCCAACGCATACCGTTTACACCTTTTCTGAGCATATCATCAACCCGGTGATGGTCACGCATATAATCTTCTCGTTGGTGTTTGCGATTGGCTATTGCGTGGTGGCGGAGATATTCCCAAAAGTTAAATTATGGCAGGGCGTGTGGGCCGGCATTGTCGCCACCATTGCGGTTCACTGGATATCTTTCCCGCTATTAGGACTTACGCCGTCGTTATTCAATATTCCGGCTGATGAATATATTTCCGAACTGCTTGGCCATATTTTTTGGTTCTGGGCAATTGAAATGATTCGTCGCGATCTGCGTAACCGAATTACCCACGAGCCTGACGCAGAAATTCCGTTAGATGCGCCGTTCAGATAATTTAAAACCTCGCGAGTTATAAAACCTGCGAGGCTTTGAAATGAAAAATCCGCGCCGGGGCGCGGATTTTATCGGCAGGGATTAGACGTTGAACAAGAAGTTCATCACGTCGCCATCTTTAACGATGTAGTCTTTGCCTTCTGCACGCATTTTACCGGCTTCTTTCGCGCCTTGTTCACCTTTGTAAGCAATGAAGTCTTCATAGGCGATGGTCTGGGCGCGGATAAAGCCTTTTTCGAAGTCGGTGTGGATTTTACCGGCAGCCTGCGGCGCGGTCGCGCCAACCGGAATAGTCCATGCGCGAACTTCTTTCACGCCGGCGGTGAAGTAGGTTTGCAGGTTCAGCAGAGCGTAGCCTGCGCGGATCACGCGGTTCAGGCCCGGCTCTTCAAGGCCCAGCTCGGCCATAAACTCGTCACGCTCTTCATCGTCCAGTTCGGCAATGTCGGATTCAACGGCGGCGCAAACCGGAACCACCACAGAACCTTCTTGCTCAGCGATAGCGCGAACCTGGTCGAGATACGGGTTGTTTTCAAAACCGTCTTCGTTAACGTTGGCGATGTACATGGTCGGCTTCAGGGTCAGGAAGCTCAGATAGCGGATCGCTTCTTTCTCTTCTTTGCTCAGATCCAGCGCGCGCAGCATGCCAGCTTTTTCCAGCTGCGGCAGACATTTTTCCAGCGCGGCCAGTTCAACTTTAGCGTCTTTATCGCCGCCTTTGGCTTTCTTGGAAACGCGGTGAATGGCGCGTTCGCAGGTATCGAGGTCGGACAGCGCCAGCTCGGTGTTGATAACGTCAATATCTTCCGCCGGGTCAACTTTACCCGCGACGTGGATAATGTTGTCATTTTCAAAGCAACGCACTACGTGGCCGATGGCTTCGGTTTCACGGATATTGGTCAAGAACTGGTTGCCCAGACCTTCGCCTTTGGACGCGCCTTTAACCAGACCGGCAATATCAACGAATTCCATGGTCGTCGGCAGGATACGCTGCGGCTTGACGATCTCTGCCAGTTTGTCCAGACGCGGATCGGGCATCGGTACGACACCGGTGTTCGGCTCAATGGTACAGAACGGGAAGTTGGCCGCTTCAATACCTGCTTTGGTGAGCGCATTGAACAGGGTGGATTTGCCGACGTTGGGCAAACCGACGATACCGCATTTGAATCCCATGATTTAAATCACCTTAATCTTTGGATAATCAGTCTGTTATGAATAACAGACTGTAGAAAAGTAAATAGCTTCGCCTATTATACACGGTGTGCGGCAAAAATTCCGCACGTCGAACGCTTATTGCGCTTTAAACGCGTGTAAACGGTTGGTTGCTTTAGTTAAACCGTCTTTCAGCCACACCTCGGTACAACGCGCCGCTTCATCAACCGCTTCGTCAATTAACTTCTGTTCGCTAGCCGGTGGTTTACCCAGCACAAAGCCGACAACTTTGTTTTTGTCGCCCGGATGGCCAATTCCGACGCGTAAGCGGTGAAAGTTAGGGTTATTACCCAACTTGCTGATTATGTCCTTCAGGCCATTATGGCCGCCGTGCCCGCCGCCAAGTTTAAATTTAGCGACGCCGGGCGGTAAATCGAGCTCGTCGTGAGCGACCAGAATTTCGTCCGGATTAATGCGGTAAAAGGTGGCCATCGCTGCCACGGCCTTGCCGCTGAGATTCATAAAGGTAGTCGGCACCAGCAGGCGCACGTCTTCCCCGGCCAGGTTGAGGCGCGAGGTATAGCCAAAGAATTTGCTTTCTTCTCGTAGCGGCGCGCGGTGGCGCTCCGCCAGTAAATCTACGTACCAGGCGCCAGCGTTATGGCGCGTTGCCGCGTATTCCGCGCCGGGGTTAGCCAGGCCGACAATTAGTTTTATCGTCACTTTTTATTCCTGCATGGGTCGTTCTTTGCCGCGTAGTGTACTGCCTGCGTCGGCGCTTGACAAAATTCTACCGGCGAAACGCTACCCTTACTGATAATTTCTCCTTTGAACCATTAGAATTTGATGTTGTTCAGTGGCTTATTTGTAAACTTTTGTTGATCAGATGTTCCCGAATGTGATCACTAACGCAATCACTCATATCTCCATTGTCTATACTTAACCTATAAATTTTGGGGATATTCCCATGCAGCCCAAGGTCCGGAGGTGACATATGAAACGCAGAAACGCTTCGTTACTCGGTAACATACTGATGGGTTTAGGGTTGGTTGTGATGGTGGTCGGCGTTGGTTACTCTATTTTAAACCAGCTTCCACAGCTTAACCTGCCGCAATTCTTTGCTCATGGCGCCGTGTTGAGTATTTTCGTCGGCGCCGTTTTGTGGCTGGCGGGCGCTCGCGTAGGCGGTCATGAAAGAGTCACCGACCGTTATTGGTGGGTTCGCCATTACGATAAACGCTGCCGCCGCGATCCGCACCGTCACAGCTAACGGAATTCAGCTCGCCGGATAGCCTTTCCGGCGAGCCTCTCATTTATTGCCCTAATTCTATATCCGCCAGTGCCGCAGTACGGTCTGGGTAGAAGCTCAGGCGTCCCGGAATTGGCTGAACCCCTGCGCGAGCCAAAGTACGCAGCGGCTGGAATTCAAGGTTCGATACCCGCAGCTCGCAGCCTTCCGGCAGGCGCTTCACAAAGCGCAGGAACGCGTCAAGACCACCGGCATCCAGCACCGGTACCGCATCCCACTTCAGCACCACCACGCGTTTGCCTTCAATCCGGCTTTCCAAATCGGTGAACAACCCTTCCGCCGCGGCGAAGAACAGCGGGCCGATCACCCGTAGTACCAGTACATCGTCCGGCACTTCAACGTTGACTGGCGCCAGTCGCGTCATGCGCGCGATGCGGCGCATAAACAGCAGCGAAGCCAGCACGATACCGACGCTAATGGCGATGACCATATCGAACAGCACGGTCAGCGACATGCACATCAACAGCACGACGATGTCGTCTTTGGGCCCGTGGCGTAGCAGGTTAATCACCTTATGCGCTTCGCTCATGTTCCACGCTACCATCAGCAGCAGGGCGGCCATGGCCGACAGCGGCAGCCATGAGAGCAGCGGGGCGAGGATTAGCAGCGCGAGGATCACCAGCAGGGCATGGATCACCGCGGAAATCGGCGAGGTCGCGCCGGCGCGCACGTTAGCCGCGGAGCGGGCAATCGCCGCGGTGGCGGTGATACCGCCAAAGAACGGCGCGATGATATTGCCAAGGCCCTGGCCGACAAGCTCGCTGTTCGCTTTGTGCTTGGTGCCGGTCATACCGTCGAGCACCACCGCGCAGAGCAGTGATTCAATGGCGCCCAGCATCGCCATAGAGAAGGCGGCAGGCAGCAGCGCGCGCAGCGACGACCAGCTCAGGGTAAACTCCGAGCCCGGCATATCCCACGGCAACACCAGTTGCGGCAGCAGCTGCGGGATACCATTGCCCTGGCTGCCGTCGGCGAGTACATAGTGGAACTGCGAGCCGATGGTCGCCACATGCCCGCCAAGCAAATTAACGATGCCCATCACCGCGCAGCCCGCCAGCAGCGCCGGCAGGTGCCCCGGCAAGCGGATGCCCAAACGCGGCCAGAAAATCAGAATACCCAGCGTCACGATACCGATGGCGGCATCGCCAACGTTAATTGTCGGCAGCGCCATCACCAGCGCGCCGACTTTCTGCAGATAGTGCTCTGGGACATGCGCCATCTGCAGACCAAGGAAGTCTTTAATTTGCATGGTACCGATAGTGATGCCGATACCGGAGGTAAAGCCAAGGGTGACTGAAAGCGGGATATATTCAATCAGGCGGCCAAAGCGGGCGAGGCCGAAAAGGATTAAGAAAATACCCGACATTAGCGTCGCCACCAGCAGGCCGGCAAGGCCAAACTGCTGTGACACCGGATAGAGGATCACCACGAAGGCCGCGGTAGGGCCGGAAACGCTAAAGCGCGAACCGCCGGTCAGGGCGATGACAATCCCCGCCACCGCCGAGGTATATAGCCCATATTGCGGCGCTACGCCGCTGCCAATTGCTAACGCCATCGCCAGCGGGATAGCGATGATCCCGACGGTTATTCCGGCGATGAGATCGCGGGTAAAGCGCGATGCGGTGTACTTTTCTTTCCAGCAAGCGTCGATGAGGGCGCGGAAAGGCATCACATGTGAGGAAAATAATCTATTCACAATAATGTTTCATCCATGAGCGCATCATCTGTCAACTGAATGGCAGGTGAAGGAGGCATTAGTCATACAAATATGAACCAGAGACAAAAAAACCCGCCGCAGCGGGTTTTTCGGCTGGGCTCGATTAGTGCTCGAACATAGCAGAAATGGATTCTTCGTTGCTGATACGACGAATCGCTTCGGCCAGCATACCAGACAGGGTCAGGGTACGGACTTTGTCCAGCGCTTTGATTTCTGGCGTCAGCGGAATGGTATCGCAGACGACGAATTCATCAATCACAGAGTTTTTAATGTTCTGGATAGCATTGCCGGAGAAGATCGGGTGAGTCGCGTAGGCGAAAACACGTTTCGCACCGCGTTCTTTCAGCGCTTCCGCTGCTTTACACAGGGTGCCGCCGGTATCGATCATGTCATCAACCATCACACAGTCACGGCCAGCGACGTCGCCGATGATATGCATCACCTGAGAAACGTTAGCGCGCGGGCGGCGTTTATCGATGATCGCCATGTCGGTATCGTTCAGCAGCTTTGCGATAGCGCGAGCGCGAACCACGCCGCCGATGTCCGGAGAAACCACGATCGGGTTGTCCAGATTCAGCTGCAGCATATCTTCGAGCAGAATTGGGCTACCGAATACGTTATCAACAGGAACATCAAAGAAGCCCTGAATCTGTTCAGCGTGCAGGTCAACGGTCAGAACGCGGTCAACGCCGACACTGGACAGGAAGTCAGCGACGACTTTTGCGGTGATTGGCACACGAGCGGAACGTACGCGACGGTCCTGGCGGGCATAGCCGAAGTAAGGGATAACAGCGGTGATACGGCCTGCAGAAGCGCGACGCAGGGCATCAACCATAACAACCAATTCCATCAGGTTGTCATTGGTGGGAGCACAAGTGGACTGGATGATGAAAATATCACCACCGCGTACGTTTTCGTTGATTTGTACGCTGACTTCGCCGTCGCTAAAACGACCTACAGCGGCGTCGCCAAGAGAAGTGTACAGGCGGTTGGCAATACGTTGTGCTAGTTCCGGGGTGGCGTTACCAGCAAAAAGCTTCATATCAGGCACGAGAAGAACCTCAGGCATGCGTCCAGTGGTGGATGAAACGGGCCATTAAACTGTGCGGGCCGGCGCCATCTCATCCAGGCGGTGTATTAAAGAGCACGATGCAACGTCTGGAACAGGGTGACGTTGTCACCGATACTCTGTTTGCCCGGCAAACTTGCCGTTATTCATGCAAAAAGCAGAATTACTTCAGTAGGGCTTGCTTCAGCGGCGAGACATTAATTCCTCGCGCAACAAAGCCTTGCAGCCATTCCGGGGCTTTTTCCAGCACCTGACGAGCGGCGGATTCGGTGTCAAATTCAGCAAAGACACAGGCTCCTGTGCCAGTCAGGCGCGACGGCGCGTATTCTAACAGCCAGGAAAGCGTTGCATCAACCTCACGAAAACGTTTTCTTGCGATAACCTCGCAATCGTTGCCGAATTCACAGTTTAGTAAGGTATTAATTGACCTGCTCGGGGTATTTCGTGGTAACTCCGGATCGCGAAAAATGATCGGCGTCGGGATACTCACGCCCGGGTGGGCGACCAGATACCATTTTTCCGGCGGATCGACCGGGGTGAGAATCTCGCCAACCCCTTCGGCAAACGCTGCGTGGCCGCGAACGAAAACCGGGACATCGGCGCCGAGCTGTAGCCCAAGCGTCGCCAGTTGGTCTTCGCTAAGCCCGCAGCCCCACAGATGATTGAGGGCTACCAGCACCGTCGCGGCATTGGAAGAGCCGCCACCTAAGCCGCCGCCCATCGGCAGGCGTTTGTCGATGCTGATATCCGCGCCGCTGCCAGTGGGGAGTTGACCGTGAGACTCCGCCGCCGCCATCAGTAGCCTGGCGGCGCGAATAATCAGGTTCTCTTCATCCGGCACGCCGGCGACCGGCGTTAACAGCCGCAGTTTCCCGTCGCGGCGTGGTTCAATAGTCAGCATGTCGCCATAGTCAAGAAACTGGAACAACGTCTGCAGCGTGTGATATCCATCGGCGCGTTGACCGGTGATATACAAAAACAGATTCAATTTTGCAGGGGCGGGCCAGCGACTCATCATTTCACAATCCAGTTATCCATTTTCAGCTTGATACGCTGGCTGCCGTTGTTGAGTTCCATATTAGACGGCAGGGTGGGTTTGGTGTCGCTGGTGTAGCCGCTGTAGGTCACGTGCCAGGTTTTGCCATTCTGCGTGTAGTTGAGTTCGCGCAGGCGGTACTGGTCATCCAGCGAATAGTCGGTGGCATCGCCCGGCAGGCCGATAATCCACTGACGCAGGCTGTTAAGCGGGATCGGCATGCCGGTCAGGCGGCCAATCATCTCTTCGGCATCGGTGGCGTTGTAAGTCTGGCCTTTGTTATCAATCAATTGGACGCCGCCCGGCTGCGCGGTTAATGACAGTTCGGTGCTGCCAAGCGGGTTGGTCAGCAGCAGGCGATAGCGGTCCTGGCCGGTTTGTTGCCAGAAGAAACGGGCATACACTTTCTGCTCATCGGACAGATAGGCAAACGCCCCGCGAGTCTGGAACTGGTTAAGGTTGCGGACATCCTGCTGGTGCTGGCGCCACTGTGGGGAATCCGGGCTTTTGCCGGGCCCTTGCGGCGGAGTATTGATTGCACAGGCGGTCAGAACGAGGCTTGCCAACGGTAGCAGGCGGAACAGTCGATTCATAATGATGACAAATCCTTGATGTCTACAGTGAAATGCGGCGACTGATGGTTCGCACACCGATTTGTGTAGCGGGTTGCAATAATAACCCTTAATGCTAGCGTCGCTGGCCGATAGCGTCTACGTTCAAGTTGTCTGAAATCAAAAAATTACCGTTAGTGGCTATTAAGCCCTGACTATTACTCCAAAAGGGGGGCGTCTCTTTTATTGAGTACGCGCATCCTGTATGATGCGCTCAGACTAACCTTAGCAACGCTGGTACTATTCCCTCACCATGACCCTTTTAGCTCTTGGCATCAACCACAAAACAGCTCCGGTAGCGCTGCGAGAACGCGTAACGTTTTCGCCGGATACGCTCGACAAGGCGCTGGAGAGCTTATTGGCTCAGCCAATGGTGCAGGGCGGGGTGGTGCTATCAACCTGTAATCGCACGGAGCTGTATCTCAGCGTTGAAGAGCAGGACAACCTGCAGGAAGCGCTGATCCGCTGGTTATGTGACTTCCACGGCCTGAATGAAGAAGACCTACGTAAAAGTCTTTATTGGCATCAGGATAACGACGCCGTCAGCCATCTGATGCGTGTCGCCAGCGGCCTGGATTCACTCGTGCTTGGCGAGCCGCAAATCCTCGGGCAGGTGAAAAAAGCGTTTGCGGATTCCAGCCGCGGCCATCTGAACGTCAGCGAACTGGAGCGCATGTTCCAGAAATCGTTCTCGGTGGCTAAGCGCGTACGGACCGAAACCGATATCGGCGCCAGCGCCGTTTCCGTTGCTTTCGCCGCCTGTACGCTGGCTCGGCAAATTTTTGAATCGCTCTCCAGCGTCACTGTGTTACTGGTTGGCGCGGGGGAAACTATCGAACTGGTCGCCCGCCATCTGCGCGAACATAACGTTCGCAAAATGGTGATTGCCAACCGCACCCGTGAACGCGCCCAGGCGCTGGCGGATGAAGTCGGCGCGGAAGTTATCGCCCTCAGCGATATCGACGAGCGCTTAAAAGACGCCGATATCATTATCAGTTCTACCGCCAGCCCGCTGCCGATCATCGGCAAAGGGATGGTCGAGCGCGCGCTGAAGGCGCGCCGCAATCAGCCGATGCTGCTGGTAGATATCGCGGTGCCCCGCGACGTCGAGCCGGAAGTCGGCAAGCTGGCCAACGCCTATCTGTACAGCGTTGATGACCTGCAAAATATCATTCAGCACAATCTGGCGCAGCGAAAGGCCGCGGCGGTGCAGGCGGAATCGATCGTCGAGCAGGAAACCAGCGAATTTATGGCCTGGCTGCGCGCCCAAAGCGCCAGCGAGACTATCCGCGAATATCGTTCCCAATCCGAGCAGGTTCGCGAGGAGCTGACGGCGAAAGCGCTTGCCGCGCTGGAGCAGGGCGGCGATGCGCAGGAAATTATGCAAGATCTGGCCCGTAAGCTGACCAACCGCCTGATCCACGCTCCAACCAAATCTCTTCAGCAGGCTGCCCGTGACGGGGATGATGAACGCCTGCATATTCTGCGCAACAGCCTCGGGCTGGAATAGCGCACATTTCTCTATTTAAAGACAGGGTGAATTCACGCCTATGAAGCCTTCTATTGTTGCTAAACTGGAAGCTCTGTACGAACGCCATGAAGAAGTTCAGGCGCTGCTTGGCGACGCCGCTACCATTGCCGACCAGGACCGTTTCCGCGCGCTGTCGCGCGAGTATGCGCAGCTTGGCGATGTCGCCCGCTGCTATACCGACTGGCGCCAGGTGCAGGACGATATCGAAACCGCGCAGATGATGCTCGACGATCCGGAAATGCGCGAAATGGCGCAGGAAGAGCTGCGCGATGCCAAAGAAAAAAGCGAAGCGCTGGAACAGCAGCTGCAGGTGCTGCTGCTGCCGAAAGATCCAGACGATGAGCGCAACGCTTTTGTCGAAGTTCGCGCCGGCACCGGTGGCGATGAAGCGGCACTGTTCGCCGGCGATCTCTTCCGCATGTACACCCGCTACGCCGAAGCCCGCCGCTGGCGGGTCGAAATCATGAGCGCCAACGAAGGCGAACATGGCGGATTTAAAGAAGTGATTGCCAAGATCAGCGGCGATGGCGTCTATGGGCGGCTGAAATTTGAATCCGGCGGCCATCGTGTCCAGCGCGTTCCGGCGACCGAATCGCAGGGGCGTATCCACACCTCCGCCTGTACCGTGGCGGTGATGCCGGAGCTGCCGGAAGCCGAAATGCCGGATATCAACCCGGCGGACCTGCGTATCGATACCTTCCGTTCCTCGGGGGCGGGCGGCCAGCACGTCAACACCACCGACTCCGCTATCCGTATTACCCACTTGCCGACCGGTATCGTCGTTGAATGTCAGGACGAACGTTCGCAGCATAAAAACAAAGCCAAGGCGCTGTCGGTGCTGGGCGCGCGTATTCGCGCCGCCGAAGTCGCCAAGCGTCAGCAGGCGGAAGCGTCTACCCGTCGTAATCTGCTGGGCAGCGGTGACCGCAGCGACCGCAACCGTACCTACAACTTCCCGCAGGGCCGCGTGACCGACCACCGTATCAACCTGACCCTTTACCGTCTGGATGAAACCATGGAAGGCAAACTGGATATGCTGATCGAACCGATTGTGCAGGAATTCCAGGCTGACCAGCTGGCGGCGCTTTCCGAGCAGGAATGATGACCTTCCGACAGTGGCTCACTCATGCGATAGCCCGGCTCGGCGCGAGCGAAAGCCCGCGTCGCGACGCCGAGATCTTACTGGGGCACGTCACCAGCAAAGCGCGGACCTGGATCCTCGCTTTTGACGAAACCCTATTGACGGCGGAACAGTTGGCGGAACTGGAAGCGTTGCTGGCGCGCCGCGCCAACGGCGAGCCGGTGGCGCATCTGGTGGGTCAGCGCGAGTTCTGGTCGCTGCCGCTGTTTGTCTCGCCGGCGACGCTTATCCCGCGCCCCGACACAGAATGCCTGGTCGAGCAGGCGCTGGTACGCTTGCCGCAGACGGCCTGCCGCATCCTGGATCTTGGCACCGGCACCGGCGCTATCGCTCTGGCGCTGGCCAGCGAGCGGGCGGACTGCGAGATTATTGCCGTTGATTTTATGCCTGACGCCGCGGCGCTCGCCGCGCGCAATGCCGCTCATCTCGCTCTCAATAACGTGACCGTGCTGCAAAGCGACTGGTTTAGCGCGCTCAAGGAGCAGCGGTTCGCGATGATTGTCAGTAATCCCCCCTATATCGATGAAACCGATCCGCATCTTGCAGAAGGGGATGTCCGCTTCGAGCCGAGGACGGCATTGGTCGCCGCCGACCAGGGGCTGGCCGATTTAGCGCATATCATCCGTGAAGGACGCAACTACCTGCTACCCGATGGTTTTATGCTACTGGAACATGGCTGGAAACAGGGCGAGGCGGTACGCGCATTGTTTAATGAAGCAGGATATCGCGACGTCGAGACCTGCCGCGATTATGGCGATAACGAACGTCTGACTCTCGGGCGTTGGCCGCACAAGGAGCAAGCCGGCGAATGAATTTATTTACTGCAGTACTCTATTTGCATATTGCCTGCGTGGCGACATCCGTCGGGCTTTTCGTGTTGCGTTACTGGTGGACCTACAGCGGTAGCGCGATGCTCAATCAGCGCTGGGTACGTATTGCGCCGCATTGTAGCGATACGCTGCTGTTCCTCAGCGGCGCGGGATTAATGGCGATAACGCACTATCTGCCGTTTACCGAAGATGGCGCATGGCTGACTGAAAAGCTGTTTGGCGTTATCATTTACATCGCATTAGGATTTATTGCGTTGGGCCGACGTCGCCCGCGCCGCCAGCAGACCCGGTTCATCGCCTTTCTGCTGGCGCTGGTGGTGTTGTTCTTCATCGTTCAACTCGCCATCACAAGAATACCGTTACTGGGGTAAGGCATGAGGTCATTAGCTGATTTCGAATTTAACAAAGCGCCATTATGCGAAGGCATGGTCCTCATTTCTGAATTGATCCGCGACGACTTTCCGACGCACTTTGTGCAGGATGAGCTGCAGCGGTTGTTAACACTGGCGCAGGAAGAGATTGCCACCTCCTGGGATCAGGAGCGTCAGCTCGACCGGTTGCTGGAATTGTTCTATCACGAGTGGGGCTTCGGCGCATCGCAGGGCATCTATCGTCTGTCCGATGCGCTATGGCTGGATAAAGTGCTGGTGAATCGCCAGGGAAGCGCTGTGTCGCTGGGGGCGATTCTGTTATGGATTGCCCAGCGTCTGGATCTGCCGGTGGTGCCGGTTATCTTCCCGACGCAGATGCTGCTGCGCGCCGACCCGGAAGCCAGCGAAGAGATGTGGCTGATTAACCCATTCAACGGCGAAACGCTTGATGAACACACGCTTGAGGTGTGGCTGAAGGGAAATATCAGCCCGGTGGCCGAGCTGTTTAATGAAGATCTCGATGAGGCCGACAACGCCGAAGTGATCCGCAAACTGCTCGATACGCTGAAATCGGCGCTGATGGAAGAGCGGCAGATGGAACTGGCGCTGCGCGCCAGCGAAGCGCTGCTGCAGTTTAATCCCGAAGACCCGTATGAAATTCGCGACCGCGGGCTTATCTATGCCCAACTGGAGTGCGATCACGTGGCGCTGCTGGATCTCAATTATTTCGTTGAGCAGTGTCCGGAGGATCCGATTAGCGAGATGATCCGCGCGCAGATCAACACGATTTCACATAAACAAATTACATTGCATTAGTCTGGAACCATTCCGGTTACACCCTGATAAGGCGATCTTATGAAACAAAAAGTGGTTAGCATTGGTGATATCAACGTAGCAAACGACCTGCCGTTCGTGCTGTTTGGCGGAATGAACGTGCTGGAGTCCCGCGATCTTGCGATGCGTATCTGCGAACATTATGTGACCGTCACGCAAAAGCTGGGCATTCCGTATGTGTTCAAAGCCTCTTTTGATAAAGCCAACCGTTCTTCCATCCACTCCTATCGTGGGCCGGGTCTGGAAGAAGGGATGAAGATTTTCCAGGAGCTGAAGCAGACCTTCGGCGTGAAAATCATCACCGACGTCCACGAAGCCAGCCAGGCGCAGCCGGTGGCCGACGTGGTTGACGTGATCCAGCTGCCGGCGTTCCTCGCGCGTCAGACTGACCTGGTAGAAGCGATGGCTAAAACCGGCGCTGTTATCAACGTCAAGAAACCGCAATTCGTCAGCCCGGGCCAGATGGGCAACATCGTTGATAAATTCATTGAAGGCGGGAACGACAAAGTGATCCTGTGCGATCGCGGCGCTAACTTCGGCTACGACAACCTGGTCGTTGATATGCTCGGCTTCGGCGTAATGAAGAAAGCGTCCAACAACTCGCCGGTCATCTTTGACGTGACCCACGCCCTGCAGTGCCGCGACCCGTTTGGCGCTGCTTCAGGCGGTCGCCGCGCTCAGGTGACGGAACTGGCTCGCGCCGGGATGGCGGTGGGTATCGCCGGTCTGTTTATTGAAGCGCACCCGGATCCGGATCACGCGAAATGTGACGGCCCGTCCGCGCTGCCGCTGGCTAAACTGGAACCGTTCCTGAAGCAAATGAAAGCGATCGACGATCTGGTGAAAAGCTTCGACGAGCTGGATACCAGCAACTAAGTTTCGCTGAGCAGTAAAAAAGCCTGCCGGTTTCGCCACCGACAGGCTTTTTTTTGGGCTTTATTGCTGATTACCCGGTCAGGCAAATATCGTCATCAGGTAGGCGGCGAACAGCGCCAGATGCGCCGCGCCGTTGAGGACATTGGTGCGCCCGGTTGAGAACGAGATATGGCACAGCACCAGCGACGCCACCATCACCACCATTTCCGGCGCTCCCAAACCGAAGCGGAGTTCATTGCCGGTAAGGAAGGCGATAAGCGTGACGACAGGCACCGTCAGGGAAATCGTCGCCAGCACCGAACCAAAGAAGAGATTCATTGCGCGCTGCACCTGATTATTCAGCACCGCTTTCAGTGCGCCGAGTCCTTCCGGGGAGAGGATCAGCAGCGCCACCAGGAAACCGGTAAAGGCTACCGGCGCGTTCATGCTGGTCAACAGCGTTTCCAGCGGATTAGCGTTCATTTTGGTAACGGCGATAACCGCAACCAGGTGTACCAGTAACCAGGCTGTGTGCCAGCCGCTACTGTGCGCCGATGGCTTACCGTGATGCGGGTCGTCATCATCGCTGTCATCTTCATGCTCGTACACAAACAGGCTCTGGTGCGTTTTGGTCTGAATGAGCAGGAATACGCCGTACATGGCGGCGGAAATCAGCGCCACCAGCAGCGCCTGGCCAGTGCTGAAATTGGCGCCCGGCAGCGCCATAGGGAATACCAGTACGATAATCGCCAGCGGGAAGAGGGCGATCAGGTACTGCTTGATACCAAACAAATTCATATACTGTGTGGCGAATTTACGCCCGCCCAGCAGTAAAGAGAAGCCGACCAAACCGCCGGTGACGATCATAATGATTGAATATAACGTATCGCGCATTAGCGTTGGCGCGGCGTCGCCGGTCGCCATTAATGCGGAAATCAGGCTCACTTCAAGAATGACCACTGACAGGCTCAAAATTAATGAACCATAGGGCTCGCCGAGACGGTGAGCAAGAACGTCGGCATGGCGAACCACGCTAAATGCGCTACTCAGAATCCCGACCAGCGCCAGAATATTAATCGCAACGACCACTGGTAGTGATTGACTGCTTCCCCAGAGAAACAGCACCACCAGTGCTAAAACCGGAAAAACGAGGGAGGTCTCCTTGTGGCGGGTCTTAACCGCCTCATGTGCATGTGTCATGAACCATCTCCATTTATGCAGGTGTTATAATTATAGATAACGTAAGTTGATAAAATAACAGACATTGATAGGTTTAATTTGTATTTTTACTTAAATTTACCACTCTTGCATAAGAAATGCGTTGGTCTGCTAAAAAAAGCTGTTACGTATGTTTTATATATATTTTTCAGATGATTACTAAAATTCATTTCTCAATATTCCTGCCATTTGCCAACCTGGCAATTGTGTTCCAGACTTAGCTTTTACCCTGATTCTGGAGGTCATTATGCCTTACCGTAGTAAACAAGAACTTCCCGATAGCGTTCAGCACGTCTTGCCGGAACACGCGCAGGAAATTTATAAAGAAGCTTTCAATAGCGCATGGGACCAATATAAAGACAAAGCCGACCGTCGCGATGATGCCAGCCGTGAGGAGACGGCGCATAAAGTCGCCTGGGCGGCGGTGAAAAATGATTATCAAAAAGGCGATGACGACAAATGGCATAAGAAAAAGTAATCACTTTTGCGATCTAATTTTTTGTCAGCCCCCTTGTCAACGCTCCGTTAATTGCTTATTGAGTAATAAAGCTGGATAATAATTCAGCAATATTCACGGATGGCACAGATTATCGCCGGGAAGCAGGCAGTGGCGGAGGTAGTAGAAAGTGTTAACTCGTGATTTCTTGATGAATGCGGATTGTAAGACGGCGTTTGGCGCGATTGAGGAATCGCTGCTGTGGTCGGCTGAGCAACGGGCGGCCTCGTTGGCGGCGACTCTGGCCTGTCGTCCGGACAACGGTTCGGTGTGGATTTTTGGCTACGGTTCGTTGATGTGGAACCCGGCGCTGGAATACAGCGAATCCTGCACCGGTACGCTGCCGGGTTGGCATCGCGCGTTTTGCCTGCGCCTGACCGCCGGTCGCGGCAGCGCGCATCAGCCGGGCAGGATGCTGGCGTTGAAGGAAGGCGGGCGTACCACCGGAGTGGCCTATCGTCTGCCGGATGAGACGCTGGAGCAAGAGCTGACGCTACTGTGGAAGCGAGAAATGATCACCGGCTGCTATTTGCCAACCTGGTGCCGTCTTGAGCTCGACGATGGGCGCACGGTGAATGCGCTGGTGTTTATTATGGATCCGCGCCACCCGCTGTATGAATCCGATACCAGCGCACAAACCATCGCGCCGCTAATTGCCCGCGCCAGCGGGCCGCTTGGCACCAATGCCCAGTATCTCTTTTCGTTGGATCAGGAATTACGCAAGCTTGGCATGCGCGACGCCAGTCTTGACGATCTGATTATCCAGGTGCGACATCTGGTCGGCGAGGCGAGCCAACCCGGGCTCGCATAAAAACGCCCGGTCCGCCGGGCGTGGAGATTCAGGCTGGAACGTAGCTAATGGAGTGCTCCAGCGACTGGCTATGGCTATCGATCAGCACGTTCCAGGTGCCGCTGTAGGGCACGGTGAGATAAGCGCTATCCCTGTCCTGCACGCTAAAAATATCGGCGTGGCTGTCGCCGGCGGCCTTGGCGCTCATTAAGTGAATATGACAGCGCTCCGAACAGCGCACCACCAGCGTATCACCGCCGAATAACGTTAAACTTGCTTTTACCATTGCCATTTTCATAACCCCGTTTCTGTCTCTGAATACATCAACCCGCGCGTGATATTGTTCACACTTTGCTCGTTGCATAACACCAAAGGGGGAGCGCGTGGATGATGATTTCGATCAACAAAATGGATAACGATTAAACAAAAATGACAATCTTCCTGAAAGCGTTCAGGTGGCGTACTTTTGCATCAGCAATAGCCGCCAGCCTGACATTTAATCCTGTTAATGGCGATTAATTTAGAAGGTCAGCACTTTATCCGCCGTCAGCGTCCACTGCGCCAGCTCGACCAGCGTTCCCACTTCCACGCCATCTACTAATGGCAAATGGGTGATCCCGCGTCCGTCCGTACAGGTCTTGCAGAGTTTTACCGGCACATTCTGCGCGGTGAGGATCTCAAGCATCTGCTGGATGTTATAGCCTTCCGCCGGTTTCTGTCCGCGAAGCCCGGCGGTCACCGCATCGGACATTAAAAACAGCTTCAGATCGAGGTCTGACTCCTGCTCGCGCAGGGCGATAGCCAGCCGCAGGCTATTAAACAGAGATTCGCTGCCGTAGGCGGCGCCGTTGGCGACAATCACAATACGTTGCATAAAGACTCCTTTTATCAGGCACGGTTATTGCTTAGCTTTACCTAAAGACGTAATTCGGGAGAGGGTATGAATAATACGACCGGCATGACGCCTGAAGCAATCGGCTGGTTTCATTATGCGCGCCAACTACAAAAACAGCAGCTCCGCCAGCTAACGCAGCAAGGGGCGCTGGCGAGCGAAATAAGTGGGTTGGTTCATATGCTGCAGTGCGAGCGCGGCGTCTCCAATATGTGGCTCTCTTCCGATGGCCGCTTGTATGACGCCGAACGCCGGGCTGGCGGGGCGCTGGTGGACGCGCGCTTAAGCGCTTTTTATGCTGCGCTGCAACCGGCGCGGGAATCCGCCAGTAGCGCGCTCTGTTGGCGAATAGCCAGCGCGGTGTGGTATCTGGCGCAACTTCCGGCGCTGCGAGCGGCGGTGCAAGGCCGCACGGTGGACGCTCAGGAGGCCACTCAGCGCTTTAGCCGTATTATTCGCCATTTATTGAATATCGTGCCGCAGTTGAATGACAGCATAGACGATCCGCAGATCGCCAGGCGTATGGTCGCCCTGTACAGCTTTATGCAGGGTAAAGAGCTGGCCGGCCAGGAGCGCGCGCTGGGGGCGTTGGGCTTTGCGCGAGGCCAATTTAACGGCGAGCTCCGTCAGCAGCTGGTTGACCGCATTGACGGTCAGCAGCCCTGTTTTGACAGCTTTCAGGCACTTTCCGGTCTGCCACGGGCGCTTGAGCTGCTGCAGGGTTGCGAAGCCGGGCGCGAGATAGAGCAACTGCGGCGCATCGCCTGTACCCGCCAGCCCTCGGTGGACGAAGGGGCCGCGGCGCAGCGCTGGTTTAGCCTGCAAACTGAACGGCTTGAGCAGATGCGCGGTCTGGAGGAGGCGTTGATTGCCGACCTGCTCAGCGCGACCCGGCAGTTGCTCGAACGTGGAGAAGACGATATGCCTCCGCTGCAATGGCCTGAAGAAGAAGGCGGCGATAGCCTGACTTTGCGCCTGGATAAGCAGCTGCTGCCGCTGGTCCGCCAGCAGGCGTGGGAACTTGAGCAACTTTCCGGCCAACTGGCTTCACTGAAAGCGACGCTTGAAGAGCGCAAGATTATTGATAAGGCGAAAGCGCTGCTGATAAGCCATCAAGGGATGCAAGAAGAACAAGCCTGGCAGGCGCTGCGTAAAATGGCGATGGATAAGAACCAGCGGATGGTTGAAATCGCCCGCGCGTTGCTAACGGTGAAAGCCCTGCTGCCGGACTCATCGTCAAATTGAATGCACAATCAGCGGGCAGGCATTGCCTGACGATGGTGCAATAGTTTACGCGGGGAGCGGTAAAACAACGTCTGGCGGGCAATGATAAATTGGCATCCGCTTTGCATTACTGAATTTGAGTGAATCAACAATTTGAGATAACGGACCAACGGCGGTCTGAGGGTCTCTGGATAAAGGCGTCCTGCGGTGCGAAAGCACTGCCGGGCGCTTTTTTTTGCGCGTTCTGGAGCGGCTATGGGCGATAAAGTTTTTATTTCACGACGGCGTTTTTTGCAGGCCGGGGCGGCGCTGGGCGGCGCTATGCTGCTGCCCGGCGTGATGCAGGCGGCGTGGGCGGCGGGTTCCGATAAACCGGAGTTGGCCACCGTGCGGGTTGGATTCATCCCGCTAACCGACTGCGCGCCGCTGGCGATCGCGGCACTGAAAGGATTCGATAAAAAGTATGGCATCAGCCTGCAGCCAAGTAAGGAGGCCAGCTGGGCGGCGGTGCGCGATAAGCTGGTTGCCGGCGAACTCGATGCGGCGCATATCCTCTACGGCATGCTGTATGGCCTTGAGCTTGGTATCGCCGGCAAGCCGCAGTCGATGGCCAACCTGATGACCCTGAACCGCAACGGTCAGGCGATCACCCTCTCAAGTGACCTGCAGGCGCAAGGCGTGAGCGATAGTCATGGGCTCAAGCGGCTGATCGACCAAAAAGCGCCGGGCAGCTACACCTTCGCCCACACCTTTCCTACCGGCACCCATGCGATGTGGCTCTATTACTGGCTGGCGAACGCCGGTATCGACCCCTTCGCCGATGTGCGCATGGTGGTCGTGCCGCCGCCGCAAATGGTAATGAACATGCGCATCGGCAATATGGTTGGCTTCTGCGTTGGCGAACCGTGGAACGCGCGTGCGATTAACGATCGCATTGGCTTTACGGCGGCAACCAGCCAGCAGATCTGGGCGGATCATCCGGAAAAAATCCTCGGCGCGCGCAGCGATTGGGTGGCGCGCTACCCAAATACCGCAAGGGCGCTGGTGGCGGCGCTGCTGGAGGCACAGCGCTGGATTGAAGCGTCTGCCGACAACACCCGCGAAACCGCGCGGATCCTCGCCAGACGCGCGTGGCTCAACACCAAAGAACAGTACCTTAGCGGTCGAATGCTTGGCGAATACGACAACGGCATCGGCAAACGCTGGCGCGACGATCACCCCATGCGCTTCTTTCAGCAGGGCGAAGCCAGCTATCCGTGGCTCTCCGACGGCATGTGGTTCTTAACCCAATTCCGCCGCTGGGGCCTGCTGAAAAACGCGCCGGATTACCAGGCGGTAGCGCAGCGTATCAACCGCATCGACCTGTGGAAAGAGGCGGCGCAGGCCGTGGGCGGTATCACTGCGCCAACGCAAACGCTACGCAGCAGCACGCTGCTGGACGGCAAAGTGTGGAACGGCGTCGACCCGGAAGGGTACGCCGCCAGTTTCGCCATTCAACATAAGGGGGCATGAGATGAAACCAGCCATTAACACGCAGCCGCGCACGCAGACCTCACCCGCGCCGGGCGAAATCATTGTCCTGCCGCCGTTGCAGGTGCGCAAAGCTACGCCGTCCGCCAGGCGCTGGCTGAACGCCGCGCTGCAACGTCTGCTGCCGCCGCTACTGGGCCTGGGTCTGCTGCTGCTCGGCTGGCAGCTGGCGGCGCTTGGTACGAAAGGCTTCCCGACGCCGCTGAGCACCCTGGATTCGGCGCTGACGCTGTTTTCCGACCCGTTCTACCGCGACGGACCGAACGACATGGGCATCGGCTGGAACGTGCTGGCTTCGCTGCAACGGGTCGCGGTGGGCTTTGGTTTGGCGGCGCTGGCCGGTATTCCGCTGGGCTTTCTTATCGGCCGCTCGCTGTTCTTTGCGCGAATGTTTAATCCGCTTATCGCGCTGCTGCGCCCGGTGAGTCCGTTGGCGTGGTTACCGATTGGCCTGCTGCTGTTTCAGAAGGCGGAGCCGGCTTCCAGCGGGACCATTTTTATCTGCTCTATCTGGCCGATGGTCATTAACACCGCGGAAGGCGTCAGGCGCATACCGCAGGACTATCTCAATGTGGCTCGCGTGCTGCAGCTGTCGGAATGGACGGTGATGCGCAAAATCCTCTTTCCGGCAGTGCTGCCCGCGGTATTAACCGGCGTGCGGCTGTCGATAGGCATTGCCTGGCTGGTGATCGTCGCCGCCGAGATGCTGACCGGTGGGTTGGGTATTGGGTTTTGGATCTGGAATGAATGGAACAACCTCAATGTGGAAAACATCATCATCGCTATCGTCATTATCGGCGTCGTCGGCCTGCTGCTCGAACAGGGGCTCATATTGCTCGCTCGCCGCTTCAGTTGGCAGGAAAAATAAGGAGTCGCTATGAAACCATTAATTCAGGTGCAGGCCGTCAGTCAACGCTTTAACACCGCCAGCGGCGAGTTCCTGGCGCTGCAAAACGTCTCATTTGATATTCACGAAGGGGAAACCATCAGCCTGATTGGCCACTCCGGATGCGGCAAATCCACGCTGTTGAATCTGATTGCCGGGATTACCCAGCCCACTGAGGGCGGGCTGCTATGCGATAACCGTGAAATTTCCGGGCCGGGGCCTGAACGGGCGGTGGTGTTCCAGAACCATTCGCTGCTGCCATGGCTGAGCTGTTTTGACAACGTGGCGCTGGCGGTGGATCAGGTGTTTCGCCGTACCATGAGCAAGGCAGAGCGCCGGGAGTGGATTGAGCACAATTTACAGCGAGTACAGATGGGGCACGCGCTGCACAAACGGCCGGGGGAGATCTCCGGCGGTATGAAGCAGCGCGTTGGCATCGCGCGCGCGCTGGCGATGAAGCCAAAAGTGTTACTGCTTGATGAGCCTTTTGGCGCGCTGGACGCGCTCACCCGAGCCCATCTGCAGGATGCGGTAATGCACATCCAGGAGGAACTAAACACCACCATTGTCGTGATCACCCACGACGTCGATGAGGCGGTACTGCTTTCCGACCGGGTGTTAATGATGACCAATGGCCCGGCCGCGACGATCGGCGAGATCCTTGACGTTAATATGCCGCGTCCACGTAACCGGGTCCAACTGGCGGATGATAAACACTACCACCACCTGCGTCAGCAGATCCTCCATTTCCTCTACGAAAAGCAGCCGAAAGCGGCGTAAGGCGGAATGATGCGGCGACTGGTGATTATCGGCAACGGTATGGCGGCAACCCGGCTGGCTGAGAAGCTGGCGGCGCGCGCGCAGGGGCGTTTCATCATCACGCTAATCGGCGATGAACCGCAGCCGGCCTACAACCGCATTCAGCTCTCGCCGGTACTCGGCGGGGAAAAAACGGCGGCGCAAATACAACTGCTGCCGACGGAGTGGTACGCACAGCATGGTGTCCGCGTGCGGCTTGGCGAGGCGGTAAGCGAAGTGGATGTCGCCGGGAGAAGACTACGCGTCGGCGGCGACTGGCTGGGATGGGATGAACTAGTGTTCGCCACCGGATCGCAGCCGTTTATCCCGTCGCTGGCGGGCATTGAGCGCCCTCAGGTATTCGCCTTTCGCACCCTGGCGGATGTTAAAGACATCCTTGCAATCCCCGGCCCGGCGGTGGTAATCGGCGGCGGCGTACTGGGCGTGGAGGCCGCGGCGGCGCTGCGCCGTCACGGTGGGGAAGTGACGCTACTCCATCGCGGTAGCGGTTTGATGGAGCCACTTACCGATGCTTTCGCTGCGGAACAGTTAAAACAACAGCTTGAGGCACGCGGCATCCGCTGCGTGCTGGAGAGCCGAATTGCCGCTATTGACGAACAGCATGTGCGGCTGGAAGACGGGCGCGCTTTTGCCGCCAGCCGGGTGGTGTTAGCCACCGGCGTGCGGCCGGATATCCGTCTGGCGACGCGCAGCGGCGTAGCCTGCCAGCGGGGGATTATCGTCGACCGCCGGATGGCGACCTCGCTGCCAGGGATCAGCGCTATCGGCGAGTGTTGTGAGATTGACGGCCAAACCTGGGGACTGGTGGCTCCCTGTTTGCGCCAGGCCGATGTGTTAGTTGAACGCCTGTGCGGGGCTCCCGGCGAAGAGTTCAGCTGGCAGGACGGCGGTACCCGGTTGAAGGTCACCGGTATCGAGTTTTTTAGCGCTGGCGAACAGCAGGCCGGCGAGCAGGACCAGATCTACAGCAGTTGGGACCCCATCGATCGCCACTACCGTCGCCTGCTGATCCGCGATGGCCGGCTGCACGGCGTGCTGCTGCTGGGCGACTGCCAGCAGGCGGCGCCGCTTACCGCGCTGCTCGGCAGCGATAGGTCTCCTTCAGCGGAGTGGCTTTTTGACCCATCTATAACGCAGCCGCGGGCTGCAGGAAAAATGACGATGACTAAACCTGTATTAGTGCTGGTCGGACACGGCATGGTCGGCCACCATTTTCTTGAGCAATGCGTGAGCCGGAACCTGCACCAGCAGTACCGTATCGTGGTTTTTGGCGAAGAGCGCTATGCCGCCTATGACCGGGTTCATCTCTCGGAATATTTCGCCGGGCGCAGCGCAGAGTCGCTATCGCTGGTAGAGGGAGACTTTTTTAGCCAGTACGGGATTGAGCTGCGGCTAGGGGAGACGATCGCGGAAATCGATCGTCCGGCGCGAATCGTGCGCGATGCCCACGGCCATGAAACCCATTGGGATAAGCTGGTGCTGGCGACCGGCTCCTATCCCTTCGTGCCGCCAATCCCCGGTAACGATGAAGAAGGCTGCTTCGTCTATCGTACGCTTGACGATCTTGACCGCATTGCCGCCCGCGCCGCCACTGCGCAGAGCGGGGTGGTCATCGGAGGCGGGCTGTTGGGGCTGGAAGCCGCTAACGCATTAAAACAGTTGGGGCTTAAGACCCATGTGGTGGAGTTCGCCGCCAACCTGATGGCGGTGCAGTTGGATAACGGCGGCGCGGCGATGCTGCGGGAGAAAATTCTCGATCTGGAGGTTGGCGTGCACACCAGCAAAGCGACGACCGCGATAGTGCGCACCGCCGAGGGGCTGCAGCTTAACTTTGCCGATGGCGATACGCTGCAGACCGATATGGTGGTCTTTTCCGCCGGGATCCGCCCGCAGGATGCGCTGGCGCGCGGCGCAGGCCTGGCAATCGGCGAACGCGGCGGTATCGGTATCGATGACCACTGCCGGACCTCGGACGCAGATATATTGGCGATTGGCGAATGCGCGCTGTGGGACAACAAAATTTATGGCCTGGTGGCGCCGGGCTATCACATGGCGCGCACCGCAGCGGCGCAGTTGGCTGGCGAAGCGGCCCGCTTTAGCGGCGCCGATATGAGCACCAAACTCAAACTGCTCGGCGTGGATGTGGCGTCGTTTGGCGATGCTCACGGACGTACAGCTGGTTGCCAGAGCTATCAATGGACCGATGGTCCGCGGCAGATCTACAAAAAGATCGTTGTTAGCGCTGATGGCAAAACGCTGCTGGGCGGCGTACTGGTGGGCGATGCCGGTGACTACGCGACGCTGTTGCAGATGATGCTGAACGGCATGGCGCTACCGTCTCGTCCGGAAAGTCTGATCCTCCCCGCGATGGATGGGGCCACGACGAAAGCGCTGGGCGTGGCGGCGCTGCCGGATAGCGCGCAGATTTGCTCTTGCCATAACGTCAGTAAGGGGGACATTTGCCAGGCGGTCAGCGCAGGAGCGGGCGATATGGCGGCGATAAAAAGCTGCACTAAAGCGGCGACCGGCTGCGGGGGCTGTAGCGCGCTGGTCAAACAGGTGATGGAACACCAGCTTGCCGGGCAGGGCGTCGAGGTTAAAAAAGATATCTGCGAGCATTTTCCGTGGTCGCGGCAGGAGATCTATCATCTGGTACGAGTCAACCACATCCATACCTTCGATCAGCTCATTAGCCGTTACGGGCAGGGCCACGGCTGTGAAGTGTGTAAACCGCTGGTGGCGTCGGTACTGGCCTCCTGCTGGAATGAGTATCTGCTGAAACCGGCGCATCTGCCGCTGCAGGACACCAACGATCGCTACTTCGCCAATATTCAGAAAGACGGTACTTACTCGGTGGTGCCGCGGATGGCCGCAGGCGAAGTGACACCGGACGGGCTTATCGCTATCGGCCAGATCGCCAAACGTTACCAGCTGTACAGTAAAGTGACCGGAGGACAGCGTATCGACCTGTTTGGCGCGCGGCTGGAGCAACTGCCGGACATCTGGCGCGAACTGGCGGCGGCGGGATTTGAAACCGGACACGCCTACGGCAAATCATTACGCACGGTAAAATCCTGCGTCGGCTCGACCTGGTGCCGCTATGGGGTTCAGGATTCAACGGGGCTGGCGGTAAGGCTTGAACATCGTTACAAGGGGCTGCGCGCGCCGCACAAAATCAAAATGGCGGTCTCGGGCTGTACCCGCGAATGTGCCGAAGCGCAAGGTAAAGACATCGGGGTTATTGCGACTGAAAAGGGCTGGAATCTTTACGTCTGCGGCAACGGCGGGATGAAACCGCGCCATGCGGACCTCTTTGCGAGTGACCTTGATGACGCCAGCCTAATCCGTACCGTCGATCGGTTGTTGATGTTTTATATTCGCACCGCCGACCGCCTGCAGCGCACCAGTAGCTGGATGGATAACCTTGAAGGCGGCGTGGCGTATCTACGCGAGGTGATCTTGCACGATAGTCTCGGTATCGGCGATGAGCTGGAGCAGGAGATGGCGCGGGTGGTGGATAGCTACCAGTGCGAATGGCAGACCACCCTGAACGATCCACAGCGGCTGGCGCTATTCCGTTCCTACGTTAACAGCGATGAGGCCGATGAGGCGGTGCAGCGGCAAATCCTGCGCGGTCAGCCGCAGCTGGTGGCGCCGCAAGGGCTTGGGCAACCGGCCCTGCCGTCGCGGCCGTGGCAGGCGATCTGCGATCTGGACGCGATCCCGCCGCAGGCGGGGATCGGCGCGCGCCTCGGCGAGCGGCAAATTGCGCTGTTCCGCTTCGGCGAGCAAGTTTATGCGCTGGATAACCAGGAACCCGGCAGCGAGGCCAACGTGTTATCGCGCGGCATTTTAGGCGACGCGGGCGGCGAGCCGATCGTTATTTCGCCGCTGTATAAACAGCGGATTCGCTTGCGAGATGGTCGCTTGTACGACAGCGGCGAGCCGTCGGTGCGCGCGTGGCCGGTGAAGATCGAACAGGGCAAAGTGTGGGTCGGCAACCAGGCATTGCTGCTGCGCGCGGAGGCGAGCTGATGAGCGAAACCCGAACCACCTGCCCATACTGTGGCGTCGGCTGCGGGGTTATCGCCCGCGTTGAACCCAGCGGAACCGTCACGATTCGCGGCGATGAAAACCATCCTGCCAACTTTGGCCGCTTGTGCGTAAAAGGGGCGGCGCTTGGGGAAACGACCTCGCTTACCGGGCGATTATTACATCCTGAAGTCGATGGCCGGGCGGTCGGCTGGCCGCAGGCGCTGGCGGAGGCGGGTTCACGTCTGCGCGACATTATTGAGCGCTACGGCCCGAAGGCGGTCGCGTTTTACGCTTCCGGTCAGCTGTTAACTGAGGATTATTACGCCGCCAACAAGTTGATGAAGGGCTTTATCGGCGCCGCCAATATCGATACGAATTCGCGGTTATGTATGTCATCGGCGGTCACTGGCTATAAGCGGGCGCTCGGCGCGGACGTCGTGCCGTGCAGCTATGAAGATGTCGAGCAAAGCGATCTGGTGGTGCTGGTGGGCTCCAACGCCGCCTGGGCGCATCCGGTTCTCTATCAGCGGTTGGCGCAGGCGAAACGCGATAATCCGCGGTTGCGGATCGTGGTGGTGGATCCGCGACGCACCGCGACCTGCGATATTGCCGACGATCATCTGGCCTTGGCGCCCGGTAGCGATGGCGGGCTATTTGTCGGCCTGCTTAATGCTATTGCCGCCAGCGGTGAAATGGCGGCGGGTTTTCGCGACCAGCGGCAGGCGCTGACCATCGCCGCGCAATGGAGCGTGGAAAAAGCGGCCGCTTTCTGCGGCCTGCCGCCGGAGCAGGTGGCTCGCTTTTATCGTGATTTTATCGCTGCACCGCGCGCTATCACGCTGTACACCATGGGAATTAATCAGTCCGCCAGCGGCAGCGATAAGTGCAACGCGATTATCAATGTCCATCTTGCCAGCGGGAAGTTTGCCCGCCGTGGCTGCGGGCCGTTTTCGCTGACCGGTCAACCCAACGCCATGGGCGGGCGTGAAGTGGGGGGGCTGGCGACGATGCTGGCGGCGCATATGAATTTTGAGCCGCAGGACCTGCAGCGATTAGCGCGCTTTTGGGGCAGCGAGCGACTGGCGCAGACGCCGGGGCTAACCGCCGTCGAACTCTTCGCCGCGATTGGACGCGGCGAGGTCAAAGCGGTGTGGATTATGGGGACCAATCCGGTGGTCTCACTGCCCGATAGCCACGCGGTGAGTCAGGTGCTGTCCAGGTGTCCGCTGGTGATGGTCTCCGATGTCGCCGCCAATACTGATACCGGTCGCTTTGCCCATATCCGCTTTCCGGCGCTGGCATGGGGCGAAAAAAACGGTACCGTGACTAACTCGGAGCGGCGAATTTCGCGTCAGCGGGCTTTTTTGCCGCCGCCGGGGGAGGCGAAAGCCGACTGGTGGATCATTTCCCGTCTCGCCGCCGAATTAGGTTATGCCCGGGCTTTTTCATGGCAACATCCGCATGAGGTGTTTTGTGAACACGCGGCGCTCTCAGGGTTTGAAAATGACGGCCTGCGGGCGTTTGATATTGGCGGGCTGGCGGACCTCAGCCGGGAGTCGTGGGATGCCCTGGCGCCGGTGCGCTGGCCGGTGAGCCGCAGCGCAGCGCCCTGGCGGTTAACGGAGGGCTGGCACGGCGACGGCAGGTTGCGGATGGTGCCGGTGTCGCCGCAGCCGACCCGGGCGCGGACCGAGGCATTTTATCCATTGATCCTCAATAGCGGACGTATTCGCGATCAGTGGCATACCATGACCCGCACCGGCGACATACCGCGGTTGATGCAGCATATTGCCGAACCGGTCGTCGAGGTGGCGCCTGCCGATGCTCGTCGATTTGAATTACGTGAGGGAGAACTGGCTCGCGTCTGGTCGCGCCACGGCGTGATGATTGCAAAGGTGATAGTTAGCGAAGGGCAGCGCGCCGGTTCGCTCTTTGTGCCGATGCACTGGAATAATCAGTTTGCCCGCCAGGGACGGGTCAATAATTTACTGGCGGCGGTCACCGATCCGCATTCCGGCCAGCCGGAGAGCAAGCAGTCGGCGGTAGCAATAGCGCCGTGGCGGCCGCTGTGGCAAGGGGAGCTATTATCTCGCGAGCCCTTGCCGTTGCCATCCTCGCTGCACTGGCGGCGGCGGGCGGCGGTAGGGCTCAGCCATTTGTCGCTGGCCGCGGACACCGGCCCGCAAAGCTGGCTGAGCGAGTGGTGTCGCAAACAGGGATGGCAGTTGCAAATTGCCGAAGGCGGTGGGCTGTGGAACCTACTGGCCTGGCACGACGGACAATTGATGCTCGGCTGCTGGAGCGATATTAAGCCGCCGCAAATCGATGCTGAATGGCTGTATACGGCGTTCCGGACGCCGCCGCAGACCGCCGGGCTACGCCATGCGTTGCTCAGCGGCCGTAAGGGCGGCGACAGCGCGCCGCGTGGGCAGACTATCTGCAGTTGCTTTAGTATCGGTGAGCGGCAGATCGGCGAGGCGGTTGCCGGCGGTTGCGTCAGCGTAGAGGCGCTTGGCGCGAAGCTCAAGTGCGGCACCAACTGTGGTTCCTGTATTCCGGAACTCAAAGCGCTGCTGGCGGCAAATCAAACTCGAACGCCGGTTTGATGATAGGGGAAAGCAAACGCCAACCGGTTTCAGTTTATTCCTGGAATGGCCTACAGGGCTGCGGGGAAGGGCAAAAAACGATAAACTAACGTGATGTTGTTATTCCCCGTGAGCTTACGTTAATCCGTTTGATGCCTTTGCCGTACCGCTTAACCCCATCACTGACGCTTCTCCTGCTGCTGACAGGCGCTCCCGCCTGGGCGCTGATTGCCAACGATAGCAGTATGCCGCCGCAAACTACGCTGCCTGATTTAGGGATAGCGCCGCAGGTCGACGACGATGCCAAACATTTCGCCGAGATGGCCAAGAAATTCGGCGAAGCCAGCATGAGCGATAACGGACTCACCACCGGCGAGCAGGCGCGAATGTTCGCCATAGGCAAAATCGGCAATGAGTTCAGCCATCATCTGGAAAACTGGCTGTCGCCGTGGGGGAATGCCAATATCGACCTGTTGGTGGATAAAGAGGGTAACTTCACCGGCAGCAAGGGGAGCTGGTTTGTGCCGCTGCAGGACAATGAACGTTACCTCACCTGGAATCAATATTCGGTTACCCGGCGCGAGAACGATCTGGTGGGCAATGTTGGGCTCGGCCAGCGCTGGCGTGTCGGTGGCTGGCTGCTGGGCTATAACTCCTTTTACGACAAAGTGCTCAGCGAGAGTCTGGCGCGCGGCAGTATCGGCGCGGAAGCCTGGGGCGAGTACTTGCGCTTATCGGCCAACTATTACCACCCACTTGGCGACTGGCAGTTGCGGGAAAACCAGACTCAGGAACAGCGGATGGCCGTCGGCTATGACGTCACTGCCCAGGCGCGATTGCCATTTTATCAGCACATCAATACCAGCGTCAGCGTTGAACAGTATTTCGGCGATAGTGTCGATCTGTTTCATTCCGGTACCGGATATCACAATCCGGTGGCGGTTTCGGTGGGACTGAATTACACCCCGGTACCGCTGGTGACGGTCACCGCTAAACACAAACAGGGTGAAAATGGCGTCAGCCAGAATAATGTCGGCCTGAAGCTGAATTATCGTTTTGGGGTACCGCTGAAACAGCAACTGGCGGCGGATGAAGTGGCTATCAGCAACTCGCTGCGCGGCAGCCGCTACGATAGCCCGGAACGCGATAATCTGCCGGTAGTGGAATATCGACAGCGTAAGAATCTGACGGTGTATCTGGCGACGCCGCCGTGGGATTTGCACTCCGGCGAAACGGTACAGCTGAAGCTGCAAATTAATAGCCTGCACGGCATTAAATCGCTGCATTGGCAGGGGGATACTCAGGCGCTAAGCCTGACGCCGCCGGTTAATGCCAACAGTGCGGATGGCTGGAGCATCATTATGCCGGTTTGGAACAGCGAGCCGGGCGCGGTGAATCGCTGGCGTCTGTCGGTGGTGGTTGAAGATAAATCGGGTCAGCGCGTCTCTTCCAATGAGATCGCACTGGCGCTGACCGAGCCGCTGGTGACGTTTACGGCTCCCGACGTTTCCTGGACGGAATCGCCTTAGAAGATCCGTTCCTGGTGAACCCAGACGGCGGCTTCAACCCGTGATTTCAGCTTCATTTTCTTCAGCATGTGTTTCACGTGCACTTTAACGGTGCTTTCGGTGATATCCAGGCGGCGGGCAATCATTTTGTTCGGCAGGCCCTGGGCAATCAGCTTCAGGATATCGCGCTCGCGCGGGGTCAGCTGGCTGATGTCGCGGTCGGACGTGGCGCGATTAGCGCGCAGGCTGGCGGCCAGTACCGGGGTTAACGCTTCGCTTAATACCATTTCGCCCGCAGCGGCCTGCTGCAGCGCTTTCAGCAAATCTTCTGGTTCCATATCTTTCAACAGGTAGCCGTCGGCGCCGCGTTTCAGGGCGGTCACTACGTCCTCTTCATGATTGGAGACGCTGAATACCACTACGCGGCCGGAGAGCGATTTTTCCCGCAGCTTGTCGAGCGTTTCGAGGCCGTTCATGCCCGGCATATTAAGGTCCAGTAGAATCAGGTCCGGATCCAGCGATTCCGCCAGTTCGATACCTTGTTCGCCATTACTGGCTTCGCCGATAACCTGAATGTCCGGCGCCATGCTAACCAGTTGCTTTACGCCAGTGCGCAGCATGGGATGATCATCAATGAGAAGGATGGTTGCCCGTTCCTGTTGACTCATAGGGGTCTCCTTATTGGATTGAAAACGATTTTTCCGGGATAAACGTCACCACGACTTCGGTACCGCCGGTCTCCCGGCGGCGCACCTGACAGTCGCCGCGCAAGCTTTGCGCGCGATCCCGCATAATAATTAAACCGTAATGGTTACTTCGCTCCGCGTTTTCCGGTACCCCGCGGCCGTTATCGGCAACGACTAAACGTACCTGATTATCGCGTTGTGACACGGTCACGGTGACTTCCGTCGCGTTGGCATGCTTCAACGCATTGCTTAACGCCTCGCGGGCGATCTGCAGCAGGTGAATCGCCTGATGCGACGGGACAAAACGCGGCGGCAACTGATAATCCAGTTGTACCGTGAAACCAAAGTGCGCGCTGTACTCCTGACAACTGGCCTCCAGCGCCGGGCGCAGACCCGCCTCGGTAAGCTGCAGGCGGAAGGTGGTTAACAGCTCCCTTAGCTGCGCCCATGAGGTATTGAGTTCGTTGCGGATCTGCCCCAACAGCAGCCGGCTTTCATCCGGCAGGCTATCGCCCTGCATCTGCAGACAGCTCACCTGCATCTTCATGCACGAGAGTGACTGGGCGATAGAGTCGTGAAGCTCGCGGGCGATGGTCGCACGCTCTTCCATCACGATGAGCTGCTGCTGTTTTTCCTGATGGCGATCCAGCGCCAGGGTGCTGGTCAACTGCTCCACCAGCGTATCCACCAGTTGCTGTTGGTCATGGCTGAGATGGCGGCCAACCGGCAGCGTTGCCAGCAGAATGCCATATTGATTATGCGCGTCTGAAAGTCGCCATTTCAACGTCGTGCCGCCATCCGGCAGCGGGGGAAGATCGCGCGGACACAGATAGCAGCCTTTATCATCGCATTCGATATCGGAGTGGCAGGCAAACTCCTGATGATTGTCTTCATCCTCGAGGTCATACACCCGCACTTCAATATCACGTAGCAACGTCAGCCCTTGCAGACCGTTCAGCACCGGTGAGATGCGCTCGCACAGCGGGGCGCTGGAGTGTAACCGACGGTTGGCCTGCCATAAAAAGGCCAGGATCTCGTTTTTCTGCTCGAGGCCGGCGGTCTTTTCCTGTACCCGCCGTTCAAGCACGGCGTAGCTTTCCGCCAGCTCTTCCGACATGTTATTCAACGCCATGCCGAGGGTCGCCATTTCGTTGCGCCCGCTAATATGCGCGCGCTGGGTAAAGTCGCGCTGGCTGACCGCCCGCGCCATACCCAGTAACTGTTTCCACGGTCGCAGCAGACGGGCGCGTAGCCAGATGATGGTAAAGATCAGCAGCAGCGCCATGCCAACGGCGAGGATCCGGTGGATCCAGACCACGCGCTCGATACGTTGTTCGGTGGTGTGGTCGAAGGCGGTCACCAATTGGTCAATACGGTCGACAAAATCGGCGACATCCTGTGCCACGTCGCTTTGCCTGACGGCCTGTTTCATACCTGGTCCCAGCGACAACTGCCAATATTGCTGTAGCGCTTTCAGCTGGACTTCCTGGCCGTCACGACGCGCGGAGTATTGCAACTCCGGGCTGAAAACGGTAGCGGTCATATCGTTAAACAGTTTTTGATCGTTGTCCGTTAGCGGAATAGCCGCCAGCAGGCGGTAGCTCTGCATACGCAACGAGCCGGCCTTGTTAATGGCGTGGGCGCTGCCCTGCACCCCATGCACCAGGCGGGCGGATATCGCCATGCCGGCCACGCCGATGATGGTGGCGAGCAGCACGATTAACGCCAGCTGATTAACCAACGTGAGCGGCGTAAAAAGACGTTTTAACATGGAATGGGTGGCTCCTGATGGGTCATCTCTCCGGGAGTGGCGCTTATTCTCAGCTATCCCCTGGAGTATACCCATACCCCTAAGGTATTACTCCTTAATTGTCGGTGGTAGACGCCGTGGTGGGAGGGATAACCAGAAACCCGGCAGCCGCGTGAAAAACCACACTTTTTTTCTCATAATTATCTACTCACTTCGGAGCATGATTTATTTTTGCACAAAATGGCCCGCGCTTTTCCTTTGATTTATATCAACTTACAGCCTTGAGCAACCCCTAAGGTAGCATCAGGAAATATGAATAATCAGAGGTATCTATGAGTCACTCTTCAATCCCGGAGAAGGCTAACAGCTCAGTCATCACCGACTGGCGTCCTGAAGATCCTGAGTTTTGGCAACAGCGCGGCCACCGTGTGGCGAGCCGTAATTTGTGGATCTCCGTTCCCTGCCTTTTACTGGCGTTCTGCGTCTGGATGTTGTTCAGCGCCGTCGCCGTGAATCTTAATAAAGTTGGCTTTCAGTTTACTACCGATCAGCTGTTTATGCTGACCGCGCTCCCGGCCCTTTCCGGCGCATTGCTGCGCGTACCTTATGCCTTTATGGTCCCGCTGTTCGGCGGCCGCCGCTGGACGGCCTTTAGTACCGGCATCATGATTATTCCGTGCGTATGGCTGGGCTTCGCGGTACAGGATACCTCTACGCCGTTTAGCGTGTTCGTAATTATCTCTCTGCTGTGCGGCTTTGCCGGCGCTAACTTTGCATCCAGTATGGCGAATATCAGCTTCTTCTTCCCGAAAGAAAAGCAGGGCGGCGCGCTGGGTGTTAACGGGGGGCTTGGCAACATGGGCGTCAGCGTGATGCAGCTGGTTGCGCCGCTGGTGGTCTCGCTCTCTATCTTTGCCGTATTTGGCGGAAGCGGTAGCGAGCAACCGGATGGCTCAATGCTGTATCTGGAAAACGCCGCGTGGATCTGGGTGCCTTTCCTGATTATCTTTACCCTGGCAGCGTGGTTCTTTATGAACGACCTGTCGGCCTCGAAAGCGTCACTGAGCGAACAGTTGCCGGTACTTAAACGCCTGCATCTGTGGATTATGGCGCTGCTGTATCTGGCGACCTTCGGATCCTTCATCGGTTTCTCCGCCGGGTTTGCGATGCTGTCTAAAACCCAGTTCCCGGACGTGCAGATCCTGCACTATGCCTTCTTCGGTCCGTTTATTGGCGCGCTGGCGCGCTCGATGGGCGGCGCGATTTCCGACCGACTCGGCGGAACCCGCGTGACGCTGGTGAACTTCGTGGTGATGGCGGTTTTCTGCGCGTTACTGTTCCTGACTCTGCCGACCAACGGTCATGGCGGCAACTTCATCGCCTTCTTCGCGGTATTTATGGTGCTGTTCCTGACCGCCGGACTGGGCAGCGCCTCCACCTTCCAGATGATTTCCGTTATTTTCCGTAAGCTTACGATGGATCGCGTGAAAGCGCAGGGTGGTAGCGAAGCGCAGGCGATGCGTGAAGCGGCAACGGATACCGCCGCGGCGCTGGGCTTTATTTCGGCGATTGGCGCGATTGGTGGTTTCTTTATTCCGAAAGCGTTTGGTATTTCGCTGGATCTGACCGGCTCGCCGGCCGGGGCAATGAAAGTCTTCCTCGTGTTCTATATTGCCTGCGTAGTGATCACCTGGGCGGTATACGGCCGTAAACAGAAATAAGTCTTTTCTTAACGGTAAGTGACAGGGCGCGCCACAGGGTGCGCCCTTTTTATTATTTGTTGTTAGTTACAACATACTTTTAATCTGCGCAAGGTTGTTGAATTCAGGGAGATAACTATCGATATGCTATCTACCACTTAATACCTAAGCGTGGCATAAATCCCGGTTAACATTCTGTCATATTTAAAATAATCCTTATAAAACAATTGGATATTTAATAAATATCGTTACTACTTTGGTGGTATCTGTGGGTGGGGTGTGGATTTATAAGCTATTTCGCATTGATCGCCATCAATTCTCCTCCTCCGGCATGGCGCTATTTTCGCTGCAAATCCAGCAATGTCGATTTATCAGAGAGCCGTCAGGCTCCATATCAGGAGAAACCCGATGAGTAAATTTCTGGACCGGTTTCGCTACTTCAAACAGAAGGGTGAAACCTTTGCCGATGGGCACGGCCAGCTTCTTAAAACCAACCGGGATTGGGAGGATGGATACCGCCAGCGTTGGCAGCATGACAAAATCGTGCGTTCCACTCACGGTGTGAACTGCACCGGCTCATGCAGCTGGAAAATTTATGTCAAAAATGGCCTGGTCACCTGGGAAACCCAGCAGACCGATTATCCGCGCACCCGCCCCGATCTGCCGAACCATGAGCCACGCGGCTGCCCGCGCGGCGCCAGCTACTCCTGGTATCTGTATAGCGCTAACCGCCTGAAATATCCGCTGATGCGTAAGCGTCTGATGAAGATGTGGCGTGAAGCGAAAGTTCAGCATAGCGATCCGGTTGAGGCATGGGCTTCTATTATTGAAGATGCCGATAAAGCGAAAAGCTTTAAACAGGCCCGCGGCCGCGGCGGTTTTGTTCGTTCTTCATGGAAAGAAGTGAACGAACTGATTGCCGCCTCAAACGTCTACACCGTCAAAACTTACGGTCCAGACCGCGTGGCAGGCTTCTCGCCAATCCCGGCGATGTCTATGGTTTCCTATGCGTCCGGCGCCCGTTACCTGTCGCTGATTGGCGGTACCTGCCTGAGCTTCTACGACTGGTACTGTGACCTGCCGCCGGCCTCGCCGATGACCTGGGGCGAACAGACCGACGTGCCGGAATCCGCCGACTGGTACAACTCCAGCTATATCATCGCCTGGGGCTCCAACGTCCCGCAGACCCGTACCCCGGACGCGCACTTCTTTACCGAAGTTCGCTATAAAGGGACCAAAACCGTGGCGATTACTCCGGACTATGCCGAAATCGCCAAGCTCTGCGATCTGTGGCTGGCGCCGAAGCAGGGAACTGATGCCGCGATGGCGCTGGCGATGGGCCACGTTATGCTGCGTGAGTTCCACCTCGATAAACCGAGCCAGTACTTCACTGATTACGTACGCCGCTACACCGACATGCCGATGCTGGTTATGCTCGAAGAGCGCGATGGCTACTATGCCGCTGGCCGTATGCTGCGTGCTGCCGACCTGGTTGACTCCCTGGGCCAGGAGCAGAATCCGGAATGGAAAACCGTCGCCTTTGACGAGAAGGGCGAAATGACCGTACCTAACGGTTCTCTGGGCTTCCGCTGGGGTGACAAAGGCAAGTGGAACCTCGAGCAGCGCGATGGTAAAACCGGCGAAGAGATTGAACTGCGTCTGAGCCTGCTTGGCAGCCACGACGATATCGCCAACGTCGGCTTCCCATACTTTGGCGGCGAAGGTTCCGAGCATTTCAACAAAGTCGACCTCGAAAACATTCTGCTGCACAAACTGCCGGTAAAACGCCTGCAGATGGCCGACGGCTCCACCGCGCTGGTGACCACCGTTTATGACCTGACCATGGCGAACTACGGCCTGGAGCGCGGTCTGAACGATGAAAACTGCGCCACCAGCTACGATGACGTCAAAGCGTACACTCCGGCCTGGGCAGAAAAAATCACCGGCGTACCCCGCGCGCATATCATCCGTACCGCTCGTGAATTTGCCGATAACGCCGATAAGACCCATGGCCGCTCGATGATTATCGTCGGTGCGGGCCTGAACCACTGGTTCCACCTGGACATGAACTACCGCGGGCTGATCAACATGCTGATCTTCTGCGGCTGCGTTGGCCAGAGCGGCGGTGGCTGGGCGCATTACGTTGGTCAGGAAAAACTGCGTCCGCAGACCGGCTGGCAGCCGCTGGCGTTCGCCCTCGACTGGCAGCGTCCGGCACGCCACATGAACAGTACATCGTACTTCTATAACCACTCCAGCCAGTGGCGTTATGAAACGGTCACCGCGCAGGAACTGCTGTCGCCGATGGCGGATAAATCCCGCTACAGCGGACATCTGATCGACTTCAACGTGCGCGCTGAGCGTATGGGCTGGCTGCCGTCGGCGCCGCAGCTGGGCGTGAACCCGCTGCGTATTGCTGACGAAGCGAAGAAAGCCGGCATGACGCCGGTCGATTACACCGTGAAATCGCTGAAAGAGGGGTCTATTCGCTTTGCGGCCGAACAGCCGGAGAACGGTAAAAACCATCCGCGTAACCTGTTTATCTGGCGTTCCAACCTGCTGGGCTCCTCCGGTAAAGGCCATGAATATATGCTCAAGTACCTGCTGGGTACCGAGAACGGTATTCAGGGCAAGGACCTTGGCAAGCAGGGTGGCGTGAAGCCGGAAGAAGTCGAGTGGCGGGATAACGGTCTTGACGGCAAACTGGATCTGGTCGTCACGCTCGACTTCCGTCTGTCGAGCACCTGTCTGTACTCCGACATCGTACTGCCGACCGCAACCTGGTACGAAAAAGACGATATGAATACCTCGGATATGCATCCGTTTATTCACCCGCTGTCTGCCGCCGTTGACCCGGCCTGGGAATCCAAAAGCGACTGGGACATCTATAAAGGTATCGCTAAGAAATTCTCTGAAGTCTGCGTAGGCCACCTCGGCAAAGAAACCGACGTCGTGACGCTGCCGATTCAGCACGATTCCGCCGCGGAAATGGCGCAGCCGTTTGACGTTAAAGACTGGAAAAAAGGCGAATGTGACCTGATCCCAGGTAAAACCGCTCCGCATATTATTCCGGTCGAGCGCGATTACCCGGCGACCTACGAGCGCTTCACCTCTATCGGCCCGCTGCTGGAAACCATCGGCAACGGCGGTAAAGGTATCGCCTGGAATACCCAGAGCGAGATGGATCTGCTGCGTAAGCTTAACTACACCAAGGCGGAAGGCCCGGCGAAAGGCCAGCCGAAGCTGGAGACCGCTATCGACGCCGCCGAGATGATCCTCACTCTGGCGCCGGAAACCAACGGTCAGGTAGCCGTGAAGGCGTGGAAAGCGCTGAGCGAATTTACCGGCCGCGAGCATGCGCACCTGGCGCTGAATAAAGAAGACGAGAAGATCCGCTTCCGCGATATTCAGGCGCAGCCGCGTAAGATCATCTCCAGCCCGACCTGGTCTGGCCTGGAAGACGAACATGTCTCCTATAACGCCGGTTATACCAACGTTCACGAGCTGATCCCGTGGCGTACGCTGTCCGGCCGTCAGTCGCTGTATCAGGATCACCAGTGGATGCGCGACTTTGGCGAAAGCCTGCTGGTCTATCGTCCGCCGATTGACACCCGTTCGGTGAAAGCGGTGATGGGCGAGAAGTCCAACGGCAATCCAGAGAAGGCTCTTAACTTCCTGACGCCGCACCAGAAGTGGGGGATTCACTCGACCTACAGCGATAACCTGCTGATGCTGACCCTGTCGCGCGGCGGGCCGATCGTCTGGATGAGCGAAGCGGACGCGAAAGATCTGGGTATCGAAGATAACGACTGGATCGAAGTATTTAACGCCAACGGCGCCCTGACGGCGCGTGCGGTAGTGAGCCAGCGCGTACCGGCCGGAATGACCATGATGTACCACGCGCAGGAACGTATCGTTAACCTGCCGGGCTCTGAAGTCACCGGTCAGCGCGGCGGTATCCACAACTCGGTTACCCGTATTACGCCAAAACCGACCCATATGATCGGCGGCTACGGCCACCTGGCCTACGGCTTTAACTACTATGGCACCGTCGGTTCCAACCGCGATGAGTTTGTTGTGGTACGTAAGATGAAGAACATTAACTGGTTAGACGGCGAAGGTAATGACCAGGTACAGGAGAGCGTAAAATGAAAATTCGTTCACAAGTCGGCATGGTGCTGAATCTCGATAAATGCATCGGCTGCCATACCTGCTCCGTAACCTGCAAAAACGTCTGGACCAGTCGTGAAGGGATGGAGTACGCCTGGTTCAACAACGTAGAAAGTAAGCCGGGCGTCGGTTTCCCGAACGACTGGGAAAACCAGGAAAAATGGAAAGGCGGCTGGATCCGCAAAATCAACGGAAAACTGCAGCCGCGTATGGGCAACCGCGCGATGCTGCTGGGTAAAATCTTCGCCAACCCGCATCTGCCGGGAATCGATGATTACTACGAGCCGTTTGATTTTGACTACCAGAATCTGCATAACGCGCCGGAAAGCAAACATCAGCCGATCGCTCGTCCGCGCTCGCTGATTACCGGCCAGCGGATGGACAAAATTACCAGCGGCCCGAACTGGGAAGAGATCCTCGGCGGCGAGTTTGAAAAACGCGCCAAAGACCAGAACTTCGAAAACATGCAGAAGGCGATGTACGGCCAGTTCGAAAACACCTTCATGATGTATCTGCCGCGCCTGTGCGAGCACTGCCTGAACCCGGCGTGCGTCGCGACCTGCCCGAGCGGCGCCATCTATAAGCGTGAAGAGGACGGTATTGTCCTGATCGACCAGGACAAGTGCCGCGGCTGGCGTATGTGCATCACCGGCTGCCCGTACAAGAAGATCTACTTCAACTGGAAGAGCGGGAAATCCGAGAAATGCATCTTCTGCTACCCGCGTATTGAATCAGGCATGCCGACGGTGTGTTCCGAAACCTGTGTGGGCCGTATCCGCTATCTCGGTGTCCTGCTATACGACGCGGACGCGATTGAAAACGCCGCCAGCACCGAGAACGAGAAAGATCTGTATCAGCGTCAGCTGGACGTCTTCCTCGATCCAAACGATCCAAAAGTGATTGAGCAGGCGTTAAAAGATGGCGTCCCGCAGGGGGTCATTGAAGCCGCGCAGCAGTCGCCGGTTTACAAAATGGCGATGGACTGGAAGCTGGCGCTGCCGCTGCACCCGGAATATCGCACCCTGCCAATGGTCTGGTATGTGCCGCCTCTGTCGCCGATTCAGTCCGCCGCCGATGCGGGCGAACTGGGTAGCAACGGGATCCTGCCGGACGTAGAAAGCCTGCGTATTCCAGTCCAGTATCTGGCGAACCTGCTGACCGCGGGCGATACCCAGCCGGTACTGTTGGCGCTGAAACGTATGCTGGCGATGCGCCACTTCAAACGTGCGGAAACCGTCGACGGCGTCGTTGATACCCGCGCGCTGGAAGAGGTGGGGCTGAGCGAAGCGCAGGCGCAGGAGATGTACCGCTATCTGGCCATCGCTAACTACGAAGACCGTTTCGTGGTGCCGAGTAGCCATCGTGAACAGGCCCGCGATGCCTTCCCGGAGAAGAGCGGCTGCGGCTTTACCTTCGGCGATGGTTGCCATGGTTCTGATAGCGAATTCAACCTGTTCAACAGCCGTCGTATCGACGCCATTGACGTTACCAGCAAAACGGAGCCGCACTCATGATTGAACTCGTGATTGTGTCGCGTCTGCTCGAATACCCTGACGCTGCCTTATGGCAGCATCAGAAGGAGATGTTCGAGGCTCTCGCGTCATCGGAAAAACTCGCCAAAGAAGATGCCCAGGCGCTGGGCGTTTTCCTGCGCGATTTAGTGGCTCAGGATCCGCTGGACGCCCAGTCTGCGTACAGCGAGCTGTTTGACCGCGGCCGTGCTACTTCGCTGCTGCTGTTTGAACATGTCCACGGCGAGTCCCGCGATCGCGGGCAGGCGATGGTCGACCTGATGGCGCAGTACGAGCGCCACGGCCTGCTGCTGGACAGCCATGAGCTGCCGGATCACCTGCCGCTGTATCTGGAGTATCTGGCGCAGCTGCCGGAAGAGGAAGCGCTTGGCGGCCTGCGGGACGTTGCGCCGATCCTCGGCCTGCTCAGCGCGCGTCTGCAACAGCGCGAAAGCCGCTATGCGATGCTGTTCGAGCTGCTGTTGAAGCTTGCCAATACTCAGGTCGATAGCCAGAAAGTGGCGGAGAAGATCGCCGACGAGGCCCGCGACGATACGCCGCAGGCGTTGGATGCCGTTTGGGAAGAAGAGCAGGTCAAATTCTTTGCCGACCAGGGCTGCGGCGAGTCGGAGATTTCCGCTCACCAGCGTCGTTTTGCCGGAGCCGTGGCCCCGCAATATTTGAATATCTCTAACGGAGGACAGCACTAATGCACTTCCTGAATATGTTCTTCTTTGACATTTATCCGTACATTGCGGGTTCGGTGTTCCTTATTGGCAGCTGGCTGCGCTACGACTACGGTCAGTACACCTGGCGCGCCGCCTCCAGTCAGATGCTGGATCGTAAAGGGATGAACCTGGCGTCAAACCTGTTCCATATTGGGATCCTGGGTATTTTCGCCGGTCACTTCCTCGGCATGCTGACCCCGCACTGGATGTATGAGTCCTTCCTGCCGATCGACGTGAAGCAGAAGATGGCCATGTTTGCCGGCGGCGCGTGCGGCGTGATGACGTTGGTGGGCGGTTTACTGCTGCTCAAGCGCCGTCTGCTGAGCCCACGCGTTCGCGCTACCACCACCACAGCGGATATTCTGATCCTCTCGTTGTTGATGGTGCAATGCGCGCTGGGACTGCTGACCATTCCATTCTCCGCCCAGCATATGGACGGTAGCGAAATGATGAAACTGGTCGGTTGGGCGCAGTCGGTGGTCACCTTCCACGGCGGAGCTTCGCAGCATCTCGATGGCGTGGCGTTTGTCTTCCGCGTTCACCTGGTGCTGGGGATGACGCTGTTCCTGCTGTTCCCGTTCTCTCGTCTGGTTCACATCTGGAGCGCGCCGGTCGAGTACCTGACGCGCAAATACCAGATTGTGCGCGCGCGTCGCTAGTTCATTCGCGACGGCTGACTCACCCCGCCATGGCGGGGTTTTTTTTCGCCCCAACCAAGGTTGTTGCCGGCAGCGGCAAGCAGAATCAGTACCCCTCCAGCCAACTGCAGCGGCGCCAGCGCATGATGGAAAACCAGATAGTCAACCAGAATGGCCACCAGCGGATAGATAAACGAGAGCGAACCGGTGACCGGCGTTGGCAATTTTTGAATCGCGCTATATAAAAGCTGGTACATAATCCCGGTATGGACGATGCCGAGGATTAACAAATAGCGCCAGGGAAAATGGCTGTTAAATTCGGGGTGATGAACCAGCGGTAAAAGCATCACCGTGCCGACGATAACTTGAATAAAAGCGATATGCTGCGCCGGTAGCGGCTGCAGTTTGCGGGCAATAATGGCGGTCAGGGCATAAAAAAATGCCGCGCCTAATGCCAGGATAATACCGGTGACGAGATTATCGCTGTGGGCGGGAGTCAGTTCGCTCGACAGCAGAATCACCACGCCGCTAAAGGCCAGGAGTAACCATCCCCATTTTACCGCGCTTACCTTTTCACCCAGCATCATGCTCAGTAATACCAGCATAAAAGGCTGGGTATTGTAGACCACGGTGGCCATCCCAATAGAAACGCGTGAGTAGGCGGCAAAAAGCAGCAGCCAGTTAATGACCAGCGCGACGCCGCCAAGGATTGCCAGCGCCAGGGTGAAGCGCGTCAGGCGGCTGAATGGCTGTCGACTTAACAAAATAAACAGCAGTAATGCGACCGCGCCAATAAGACAACGCCAGAACACCACATCAATCACCGGTAACCCTGAGAGCAGCACGAACGCGCCAATCGAGCCGGAAATCATCATCGCCAGACTCATTTGCCAGACACCACGAGAAAGCTGCATATATCACCTCCAGAAGTTTTCCATTATTGTCGTGAAAAGCCTGACAGCTTGATATATCTGAATTAAGGTAAGAACAAATGAATGCCTTTATTTATTAGGTGAAATAAATGGAATACATAATTGATGAAATAGACCGGGCGATTCTTGCCTGCCTGACGCAAGATGCCAGAGTTTCGCTTAAGGTATTGAGTGCGCAGGTGGGATTGACCTCGCCGAGTACCGCCGAGCGGGTAAAACGCCTTGAGGAAAAAGGGGTGATTCAGGGTTATAGCGCGCGGGTTAATCTTGCGGCGTTGGGATATAGCCTGCAGGCATTAGTTCGAGTGAGACCGCTACCGGGATTGCTGCAAAAAGTGGATAAATATATCCAGGCGATGCCGGAGTGTATTGAAAGCGACAAGGTCACCGGAGAGGATTGTTTTGTTATGCGTCTCGTGGTCCGTGATATTGCGCAGTTGGATACGATATTGGATGGTCTCGCGGAGTATGCGCAGTGTAATACCTCTGTGGTGAAAAGCTCGCCGGTCAAAAGACGATTGCCCCCGCTGTGAGTTTTCCCGGAGGCGGTGCTGCGCACCTGTCCGGGCTACCAAACGGCACCACCTGTAGCCTCGCTAAGCGAAGCGCGAGCGAGGAGATAGCAGAACAGGTGGCTGAAGAGAGTGCAACAGGAGTGGGGAAGGATTACTCGGCGCTAAAGCGCCTCGCCCTTCGGGCCGTTGCCTGCGGCAGCGTTCTCTCGCTGACGCTCGAGTCGAACCTTGGTCGAAGCTTCTCATCCTTCCCCGTAGGGCAGAATATTAAGTATTGTAGGTAGATTAAACTGGGTATGACATGGGTAGATGGTGGTGGGGGAAGGATAACTCGTCGCTATCGCTCCTCGCCCTTCGGGCCGTTGCCTGCGGCAACGTTCTCTCGCTGACGCTCGAGTCGAACCTTGGTCGAAGCTTCTCATCCTTCCCCGTAGGGCAGAATATAGAATATCGTAGGTAGATTAAGCTGGGTATTACAAGGAGAGATGGTGGTGGGGGAAGGATTCGAACCTTCGAAGTCGATGACGGCAGATTTACAGTCTGCTCCCTTTGGCCGCTCGGGAACCCCACCAGGGGTAAAATCAAATTGTAGGCTATTCAGCAAAATGAATGGTGGTGGGGGAAGGATTCGAACCTTCGAAGTCGATGACGGCAGATTTACAGTCTGCTCCCTTTGGCCGCTCGGGAACCCCACCACGGGGTAATGCTTTTTACTGGCCTGCTCCCTTCTCGGGAAGCGGGGCGCATCATACCAAATGACGCGCCCCTGTAAAGCATTCCTTTGACAAAATTAAACTGGTTGCCTGATTTTTACGCGTAACGCCGTAAAGCTAACCAATTCATTTCGCTGTTGATTAAAGAATGATCGTCCGGTTGCCGTAAACAAAGACGCGCTGCGCCAGTACCTGATATAGCGCACGGCTTAAGACGTTTTTTTCAACGTCACGGCCCGCGCGCATCATATCTTCGGCGGTATAGGTATGATCGACGTGAATCACGTCCTGCATGATGATTGGGCCTTCATCCAGATTATCATTCACATAGTGGGCGGTGGCGCCAATGATCTTCACGCCGCGCTCATAGGCCTGGTGATACGGACGCGCGCCGATAAACGCCGGCAGGAACGAGTGGTGAATATTAATGATTTTGTTCGGGAAACGAGCGACAAACGCCGGAGTAAGCACGCGCATGTACTTTGCCAGTACCACGTAGTCCGGATCGTGGGCGGCTATCGCATCGCCCATCTGCTGGTCGTGCTCTTCGCGGCTCAATCCTTCATGGCTCACCAGCTCAAAGGGAATATCGAAACGTTCCACCAGCGTGCGCAGCGTTTCATGGTTGCCGATAACCGCGGCGATCTCGACGTCCAGCCCACCGTAGTTGGCTTTCATCAGCAGATCGCCGAGACAGTGCGCTTCTTTAGTGACCAGAATCACCACCCGGCGACGGCCGGCCGGATTGAGTTCACGGATTGAGCCTTCCGGCAGCGCGCTATCGAGGTCGGCCAGCAGAGTGGCGTCGTTAAAGATACCTTCGAGCTCGGTACGCATGAAGAAACGACCGGTACGGTGGTCGACAAACTCATTGTTCTGCACGATGTTTAACTCGTGCTTGTAGCAGATATTCGTGATACGCGCGATGAGGCCTTTCTGATCAGGGCAAATGGTGCGTAGTACTTTACGTTGTAATGAATGCATCGCGGGGGAAATCCTGTTGTGTTTGCAATTGCTGATGCCGGGCCTTATTGGCCGCAGCATTTTTTAAATTTTTTACCTGAACCGCAAGGGCAGGGGTCATTACGACCAATTAATGGCCGGGTGCCGTCAATATAGTACCACTGTCCGTTTTCTTTTAAGAATCTGGAACGTTCAATAATCGCGCCGGGGCGGTTATCTTCAGTAAAACGTGCGATAAAACTGACGAAGCCTTCGTCGGGATTACGTCCGTTATCGGTGGCGAAAACGGTTAAGCCGAGCCATTGCGTATTGGCAAAGCCTTTTTCAATATCGGTGCGAAAACGTGACGCTTCACAGGTCGGATGCCAGGTTTTGATTAAATAATCGACATCTTTCATCACGAATGCGCTATAGCGGGAACGCATCAGCTGTGACGGGCTCGGCGCTAGCTGACCGCCGTCCAGATATCGCTGGCAACATGAGCTATACTCGAGAGCGCTGCCACAGGGGCATAATTGCGACAAAATCGCCTCCATGGAAAAGAATGACGGCGCCAGAGCGCCAACCTGCATTATGTTAACTGAGCGATGGCGCTAATGTCATGCTCAGAGTGGAAGGATATGTATCTGTACTAATGAGAAAGTTGAAGATTGGTTTAGCGCTAGGGGCTGGCGCCGCGCGCGGTTGGTCGCATATCGGCGTGATAAAAGCGCTGCATCGGGCAGGAATTGATGTCGATGTAGTGGCAGGATGTTCTATTGGTGCCTTAGTCGGTGCGGCATACGCCTGCAATCGTCTCCCTGCGTTGGAAAAGTGGGTTAGCTCCTTTAGCAACTGGGATGTGCTGCGATTGATGGATCTCTCCTGGCGGCGCGGCGGTTTGTTACGCGGCGAGCGGGTGTTCAATCAATACCGGCAAATTATGCCCGTTGCGCAAATCGAAGAGTGCGAACGTCGTTTTGCCGCCGTGGCGACTAACCTGAGCACCGGGCGTGAATTATGGTTTACGGAAGGTGACCTGCACATGGCGGTCCGCGCTTCTTGTAGTATGCCGGGCCTGATGTCGCCGGTGATGCATAACGGCTACTGGCTGGTAGATGGTGCGGTGGTCAATCCGGTTCCGGTCTCGCTAACGCGAGCCTTGGGGGCGGATATTGTGATTGCCGTCGACCTCCAGCATGACGCCCATCTTATGCAGCAGGACCTGTTATCAATCGAATCGCCGCGTCCGGAGCCGATAGAAGAGCTAAGTTGGCATTCCCGCCTGCGATCACGGTTGGGGAGAATGAGCTCTCGTCGTGCGACAATAACCCCCACGGCGATGGAGATTATGTCCACCTCGATTCAGGTGCTGGAAAACCGCCTGAAACGTAATCGTATGGCAGGCGATCCGCCAGATATCCTGCTACAGCCGTTTTGTCCGCAAATATCCACTCTCGATTTTCATCGTGCTGGCGAAGCGATGGCCGCAGGACAGCTGGCCGTTGAGAAAAAAATGGATGAATTATTACCCTTGGTGCGCACTTCCGCGTAGCGCACTTGTCCAACACTTAAGTAAATTCTGACAGGCGATAGCGTGAATAGCGTGCCACTATTTAATTATCGTCAGCCAGGGGAGAGAACATGACGCAGCCATTGGCGGGAAAACAGATTCTGATAGTAGAAGACGAACCCGTTTTCCGCTCTCTCCTGGATAGCTGGCTAACTTCACTGGGAGCGACGACTCGCCAGGCGGAAGACGGCATTGAGGCGCTGCAGCAAATCGCGATTTCGAAACCGGATCTGATGATTTGCGATATCTCGATGCCGAGGATGAACGGCCTGGAGCTGGTTGAACAGGTTCGCAACCAGGGTGAACAACTTCCTATTTTGATGATTTCCGCGACCGAAAACATGGCGGACATTGCCAAAGCGCTGCGTCTTGGCGTGCAGGACGTCTTACTGAAGCCGGTAAAAGATTTTAATCGCCTGCGTGAAACGGTGTATGCATGTCTCTACCCGACAATGTTTAGTTCTCGAGTAGAAGAGGAAGAGCGATTATTTGAAGACTGGGATGCGTTAGTTAGCGATCCCCTGGCGGCGTCAAGGTTATTGCAGGAGCTTCAGCCGCCGGTACAGCAGGAGATATCTCATTGTCGCATTCATTACCGCCAGCTTATCTCTGCAGATAAACCGGGGCTGGTGCTGGATATTGCGCCGTTATCAGAAAACGATCTGGCGTTTTATTGCCTGGATGTTACCCGTGCCGGTGATAATGGCGTTCTGGCTGCATTATTATTACGTGCTTTGTTTAATGGCTTGCTGCAAGAACAGCTCGCTCATCAGGGGCAGCGCCTGCCGGAAATGGGCGCATTGTTAAAACAAGTTAACCAATTACTCCGCCAGGCCAATTTACCAGGTCAATTCCCATTGTTGGTTGGTTATTATCACAGCGGATTAAAAAATTTGATTCTGGTTTCTGCAGGTCTTAACGGCACGTTGAATACCGGTGAGCATAAAATTCAAATTAGTAACGGCGTTCCGTTAGGAACGTTGGGCAACGCATACCTCAACCAAATTAGCCAGCGCTGTACTTCATGGCAGTGCCAAATTTGGGGCGCGGGGGGACGTTTACGACTGATGTTGTCTGCAGAATGAACAATTCTATCTATTTTTAGTAGGTGGGATTACCGGGCCTACATTTCCGGTGGTACTATCACTGCGTTTTATGCGTAAAAGTCCTAATTCGAGGGTATCCAAACCTTTTCAGACCAGGTTTAACTGATCAGACTGATATACTCGATGCGTTATTTATTGACGATTAAGTTCAAAAAACGAACAGTCCAGGAGATTTCAATGGCTGCCCTTAATTCTAAAGTAAGAAAAGCTGTTATCCCGGTAGCGGGATTAGGCACCAGGATGCTACCCGCCACCAAGGCTATTCCGAAAGAAATGCTGCCACTGGTAGATAAACCATTAATCCAATATGTTGTTAACGAATGTATCGCCGCTGGGATTACTGAAATTGTTCTGGTGACACACTCTTCGAAAAACTCTATTGAAAACCATTTCGATACCAGCTTCGAACTCGAAGCGATGCTGGAAAAACGTGTAAAACGTCAGCTTCTGGAAGAAGTTCAGTCTATTTGTCCGCCGCACGTTACCATCATGCAGGTACGTCAGGGGCTGGCTAAAGGTCTGGGTCATGCGGTGCTGTGCGCGCATCCCGTTGTCGGCGACGAGCCGGTTGCGGTTATTCTGCCGGACGTTATTCTGGACGAATATGAGTCCGATCTGACCCGTGATAACCTGGCGGAAATGATTGCTCGCTTTGACGAAACGGGCGCCAGCCAGATCATGGTTGAGCCAGTTGATGACGTTACGGCTTATGGTGTTGTTGATTGCAAAGGCGAAAGCCTGCAGCCTGGTGAAAGTGTGCCGATGGTTGGCGTTGTTGAGAAGCCGAAGGCAGACGTCGCGCCATCTAATCTGGCGGTTGTCGGCCGTTATGTACTGAGCGCCGATATTTGGCCGCTGCTGGCTAAAACCCCTCCGGGAGCCGGCGATGAAATTCAGCTGACTGATGCTATTGATATGCTGATCGAGAAAGAGACCGTGGAAGCCTACCACATGAAAGGCAAAAGCCATGACTGCGGTAATAAGCTCGGTTATATGCAGGCCTTCGTAGAATATGGCGTTCGCCATAAGACTTTGGGCGAAGACTTTAAAGCCTGGCTTGAGCAAGCTGTCGCGAAGTAATATTCGTCGCCAGAACAACCGGGTCGCCTGATAGCGATCCGGTTTTTTTATGCCTGATACTTTAGCGCGTAGCGATAAAAAAAATCCCGCCGAAGCGGGATTTTTATATCAAGCATAAAGCTAATTAGAGCAGGAAATCGTCCAGTGTTTTACCTTGCTCATCCATTGCTTTCTTGATGACTGCCGGAGTACGACCCTGGCCAGTCCAGGTTTTAGTTTCGCCGTTTTCATCAACGTAGCTGTATTTAGCCGGACGTGCAGCACGTTTAGTTTTGGTGCCAGCTTTAACTGCCGCCATGGTGCTCAGCAGTTCATTCGGATCAATACCGTCAGCGATCAGCATTTCGCGGTACTGTTGCAGTTTACGAGTACGCTCTTCAATTTCTGCAGCAGCGGCGCTTTCTTCTTCGCGACGTTCGTTAACAACAACTTCTAATTTTTCCAGCATCTCTTCAAGCGTTTCAAGGGTGCATTCTCTTGCCTGCGCACGAAGAGTACGGATGTTGTTCAAAATTTTAAGTGCTTCGCTCATTGTAGTAATCTCAAACTTATATTGTGGGGTGGTTTGTTGAAGTAATAATAGAGCGATAAAATCAGATGTGCAATAGGGGAGAATGTAAGGAATTCAAAATTACTTGTTATTTGTCTGGTTGATTAAATAATTTAAGTTAAATTTTCGCGCGACCTCACATCTTCTCGCTTATAGCTTAAGCATACGCACTGGCGCTAAAACCATGAGTCAGGATGATTTTCCCGCGTTTCGAGAGTAAATTTATACTTCACGTGGATAAATATCGCTCTTCAGTTTTAGCGCATTAGTTACGGTGATGCTTAATATAAATTGGCGGCTAAAACCCATTATAGTTGTCCGGGGAATGGCGGTTTAAGCACAAAACGACAATGATTTGTATCCGCTGGCGCGGCGACAGTGGTGCCTGACGCTATTCATTCGCTGGCCGTTTCATTTTTTGTAAAGCATTATCAGCCTGCCAGCAATACCCCCTGTGAAAGCACGGTCGGCTCGGTAATATATGATACAATTGCGCGGTAAAACACATTGATTGGGGTTACGCAGCCGATGGCACAACTTTATTTTTACTATTCTGCAATGAATGCCGGTAAGTCTACTGCGCTGTTGCAGTCTTCGTACAATTACCAGGAACGAGGGATGCGTACCGTCGTTTATACCGCTGAAATTGACGACCGTTTTGGTTCTGGCAAAGTGAGCTCGCGAATCGGGCTCTCTTCGCCGGCGCGGCTGTATAATCCTCAGACGTCGTTATATGCCGATATCGCGTCGGAGCATGCCCGCCAGCCCATTCATTGCGTGCTGGTGGACGAGAGCCAGTTCTTGACCCGTGAACAGGTCCACGAGCTCTCTGAAGTGGTGGATGAGCTCGATATCCCGGTATTGTGCTACGGATTGCGTACGGACTTTCGCGGTGAGTTATTTAGCGGTAGTCAGTATTTGTTAGCATGGTCAGATAAGCTGGTTGAATTAAAAACGATTTGCTTCTGTGGGCGAAAGGCAAGCATGGTTTTACGTCTTGATCAGGAAGGGCGCCCGTACAATGAGGGGGAGCAGGTGGTTATTGGCGGTAATGAGCGCTACGTTTCCGTCTGTCGTAAGCATTATAAAGAGGCGCTGAATATCGGTTCGTTAACCCAGGTGCAAAGTAAGCTGCGTCACTGCGAATAATTCTTTAATTTCATTACCTTCAGGCGCCTATATGGCGCCTGTTGTCTTTTATGGAATCGGTTCCTGTATTCAGATATTACCAGGTTTATTGTCTTTTGTACTTCTGTAGGCAAACGTTAATAAAGTATGAAAATAAAAAAAGCCCCATCAATAGATGGGGCTTCGTTCATATCAATGCCGTGAATTAAGCGGATTTTTTCGCTTTTTTCTCTGCTTTGACTGGAGCAGCTTCTTTTTTCACAGCCGCAGCTTCGCCTTCGACAAAGTCACGACCGTAGTAGGTATCCAGCAGAATCTGTTTCAGCTCGGCGATCAGAGGGTAGCGCGGGTTAGCGCCGGTGCACTGGTCATCAAAGGCGTCTTCAGACAGCTTATCAACGTGAGCCAGGAAGTCAGCTTCCTGAACGCCGGCTTCGCGGATAGATTTCGGAATACCCAGTTCAGCTTTCAGGCTTTCCAGCCATGCCAGCAGTTTCTCGATTTTCGCAGCAGTGCGGTCGCCCGGAGCGCTCAGGCCCAGGTGGTCTGCGATCTCGGCGTAACGACGGCGAGCCTGCGGACGGTCATACTGACTGAATGCGGTCTGCTTGGTCGGGTTGTCATTCGCGTTATAGCGGATAACGTTGCAGATCAGCAGGGCGTTTGCCAGACCGTGCGGAATGTGGAACTGCGAGCCCAGTTTGTGAGCCATTGAGTGGCACACGCCCAGGAAGGCGTTAGCAAACGCGATACCAGCGATAGTGGCGGCACTGTGCACACGTTCGCGGGCTACCGGGTTCTTAGAACCTTCATGGTAAGAGGCCGGCAGATACTCTTTCAGCAGTTTCAGCGCCTGCAGAGCCTGACCATCGGAGAACTCAGAGGCCAGTACGGAAACGTAAGCTTCCAGGGCGTGAGTTACGGCATCCAGACCACCGAAGGCACAGAGAGACTTCGGCATATCCATGACGAGGTTGGCATCGACAATCGCCATATCCGGAGTCAGCGCGTAGTCGGCCAGCGGATATTTCTGTCCAGTTGCATCGTCGGTTACCACGGCGAACGGGGTAACTTCAGAACCGGTACCGGAAGTGGTGGTAATGGCAACCATCTTGGCTTTGACGCCCATTTTCGGGAACTTGTAGATACGTTTACGGATATCCATAAAGCGCAGCGCCAGTTCTTCGAAGTGGGTTTCCGGGTGCTCATACATGACCCACATGATTTTGGCTGCATCCATCGGGGAACCGCCGCCCAGCGCGATGATTACGTCTGGTTTGAAGGAGTTGGCCAGATCCGCGCCTTTACGCACGATGGTCAGCGTTGGGTCAGCTTCAACTTCAAAGAATACTTCGGTTTCTACGCCAGCCGCTTTCAATACGGAAGTGATCTGGTCTGCATAACCGTTGTTGAACAGGAAGCGGTCAGTCACAATCAGCGCGCGTTTGTGACCATCAGTAATCACTTCATCCAGTGCGATTGGCAGTGAGCCACGACGGAAGTAGATAGATTTCGGAAGTTTATGCCACAACATGTTTTCAGCTCGCTTAGCAACGGTTTTCTTGTTGATCAGGTGTTTCGGACCAACGTTTTCAGAGATGGAGTTACCACCCCAGGAACCACAACCCAGAGTCAGGGAAGGTGCGAGTTTGAAGTTATACAGGTCGCCGATACCACCCTGAGAAGCCGGGGTGTTGATCAGGATACGCGCGGTTTTCATCATCTGGCCGAAGTAGGCCACGCGAGTCGGCTGGTTGTCCTGGTCGGTGTACAGGCAAGAGGTATGGCCGATACCGCCCATGGCGACCAGTTTTTCTGCTTTATTGACCGCGTCTTCGAAATCTTTCGCACGGTACATTGCCAGCGTCGGGGACAGTTTTTCGTGAGCGAACGGTTCGCTTTCGTCAACGTCGGTAACTTCGCCGATCAGAATCTTAGTGGTGGCCGGCACGGTGAAGCCCGCCAGTTCGGCGATTTTTGCCGCTGGCTGACCAACGATAGCCGCGTTCAGCGCGCCATTTTTCAGGATAATGTCCTGAACCGCTTTCAGTTCTTTGCCCTGCAGCAGGTAGCCGCCGTGGCTGGCAAAGCGTTCGCGAACGGCATCGTATACAGAGTCAACGACGACGACAGACTGTTCAGAAGCACAGATAACGCCGTTATCGAAGGTTTTTGACATCAGTACGGACGCTACTGCGCGTTTAATATCGGCAGTTTCATCGATGACAACCGGCGTGTTGCCTGCGCCAACGCCGATAGCTGGTTTACCAGAACTATAAGCGGCTTTAACCATACCTGGGCCACCGGTGGCGAGGATCAGGTTGATGTCAGGGTGGTGCATCAATGCATTAGACAGTTCTACTGAAGGTTGGTCGATCCAACCAATCAAATCTTTCGGCGCGCCTGCGGCAATCGCCGCCTGCAATACAATATCCGCCGCCTTGTTAGTTGCGTCTTTAGCACGCGGGTGCGGAGAGAAGATGATGGCGTTACGCGTCTTCAGGCTGATCAGCGATTTGAAGATTGCCGTTGAGGTTGGGTTGGTAGTCGGGACGATACCGCAAATAATACCGATTGGTTCAGCAATGGTGATGGTACCGAAAGTGTCGTCTTCAGACAGGACGCCACAGGTTTTTTCATCTTTATAGGCGTTGTAGATATATTCGGAGGCGAAGTGGTTTTTGATCACTTTATCTTCAATAATACCCATGCCGGATTCGGCAACGGCCATTTTTGCGAGAGGGATTCGAGCATCTGCAGCGGCCAGAGCGGCGGCACGGAAGATCTTATCAACTTGTTCTTGAGTGAAACTGGCATATTCACGCTGGGCTTTTTTTACGCGCTCTACAAGTGCGTTAAGTTCAGCGACATTAGTAACAGCCATAATGCTCTCCTGATAATGTTAAACTTTTTTAGTAAAACAGTAGCTCGATTCGACATTATAGACAGGCTGTTAACAGCTTGCATGTAAATGTTAACGTAAAGATTTCTAACGCTTTGAACACACTGATTTACTAAAAAAGCTTTGTCTTACTACGCACTCAGGTACTTCGGCCTTTCACTCTGTTGGTGTAGCCAAGATTACTCACTTCTGAGTATGAATTACGTGATTTGGATCAATATTTGGCGATGCTGATACCTTTCAGCAGGGCAATAATTGACCAGTTAAATCATGAGGAGTGATAAGGTATGCATATTTAATGAATAAAGCGCATACATTAAACAAATATATAACAAATAAAATCAATCAGCCGCGGCTGCATATTTGAGATGAATTGTGGCTATGAAAAGGGTATCTTCTGCCAAATTAATTCGTACTGACGCTGTCAACAGCCTTTTTTAATGGTGCTGCGGAGTTCACTGTGACCCTACCGTTGTTTGATTTCGCTGTTTATTTTAAATTTTTTATCGGCCTGTTCGCGCTGGTCAATCCGGTCGGCATCATTCCGGTTTTCATTAGTATGACCAGTTATCAGACGGCGCTGGTACGTAATAAGACGAATCTGACGGCTAACCTGTCGGTGGCTATCATCCTCCTTACCTCGCTTTTCCTCGGTGATGGAATCTTGCAAATTTTCGGCATCTCAATTGATTCTTTCCGTATCGCGGGGGGGATCCTGGTGGTGACTATCGCCATGTCGATGATCAGCGGGAAACTCGGCGAGGATAAACAAAACAAACAGGAAAAGTCGGAGACGGCCATTCGTGAAAGCATCGGTGTCGTACCGTTAGCGCTGCCTTTAATGGCGGGGCCGGGGGCGATAAGTTCCACGATCGTGTGGGGCACGCGTTATCACTCAATTGCCCATCTGATCGGTTTTTCAATCGCCATTGCGCTGTTTGCCGCCTGTTGTTGGGGAATCTTTCGCATGGCCCCATGGTTGGTCAGATTGCTGGGGCAGACCGGAATTAACGTCATTACGCGTATCATGGGTCTGTTGCTGATGGCTTTAGGGATCGAGTTTATCGTCACCGGGATTAAAGCGCTGTTTCCTGGATTAACAGGGTGACTGACGCAGCAGACGCGGGGCGCTGAGCCTCGCGTTTGAAAGATTATTAGCAAAACTTATTCCTGTCGTTGCTATAAATGGTAAGCGATAACTTTTGCTGATAATGATTTTATTTTATATTTATCATATTGTTAGTTGTTTTTATTCTATCTCGTCAGACTGTTTTTCTCCCCTCATCACTGTTATTTTTGTCACATCATTCTCTGGCGCTTGCTGTCGGATCATCGAAATGATATTAGTAATTTCTTCGAGACAGCAGATTAATGTGCTAAAAATTAGACAATTGTTAAATTTTTGTGCAAAAAAGCAACTTTGCGTACAGAGCGGGAACGTAAAACGACAGGGTGTTCCTATCCGTGTGATTTTAAACGCTATTTTTGCTTTTTAAACGTCATAAGTCTCAGGTTAAGCACGGTAAAAAAAACAATAAAAGAGAATCCGGTAACATATTTGCAAATTGCATTGGCGGACAAGAAACCGTTTTGGTACTTTCCGGCCTGATCGCTAACTAAATAATGTGCACAAATGAGAATTATTATTACATAACTCATTGTGCCGGCATTCCCCCTCTGGACAGGGGATAAAGAATCGACGTCAAGGCTGCCGTTTGAGCGGTCGTAATAAATAAGTCGGTGATAGCAAGCAGTAGAATCTGACAGCGGCAAAGACTCCTGCACTGTACAGAATCCCTATAAGGGAAAAATAACAGGCTGGTTAAATAACCAGTAATTATAATGAGTGGAGTAACAACACATGACCATCATCACTAAAAAAAGTCTGGTAGCGGCGGGAATTTTATCTGCGCTCATCACCGCAAATGTTGCTATGGCAGCTGATGTCCCTGCCGGGGTGCAACTGGCGGATAAACAAACGCTGGTACGTAATAACGGGGCAGAGGTGCAATCTCTGGATCCGCATAAAATTGAAGGTGTACCGGAGTCCAACGTTAACCGCGATCTGTTTGAAGGGTTAGTGATTGGCGATCTTAACGGCCATCCAGTTCCGGGCGTTGCCGAATCGTGGGATAACAAGGATTTTAAAGTCTGGACTTTCCATATTCGCAAAGATGCCAAATGGTCCGACGGTTCACCGGTTACCGCGCAAGATTTCGTTTATAGCTGGCAGCGTTTGGCGGATCCGAAAACGGCATCACCTTACGCCAGCTATCTTCAGTATGGCCATGTGGCTAACGTCGATGAGATTATTGCCGGCAAAAAACCGGCAACCGATCTCGGCGTCAAAGCGATCGATGACAAAACGTTTGAAGTCACGCTGAGCGAACCGGTTCCGTATTTCTATAAACTCCTCGTCCATCCATCCGTTTCTCCAGTACCAAAAGCCGCCATCGAAAAATATGGCGAGAAATGGACGCAGCCTGCGAATATCGTCACCAACGGCGCCTATAAATTAAAAGACTGGGTGGTGAACGAACGTATTGTGCTCGAGCGTAATACGAATTACTGGGACAACGCCAAAACCGTTATTAACCAGGTAACTTACCTGCCAATTTCTTCTGAAGTTACCGATGTCAACCGCTACCGCAGCGGCGAAATCGACATGACTTATAACAACATGCCGATTGAACTGTTCCAGAAGCTGAAAAAAGAGATTCCGAAAGAAGTTCACGTCGATCCTTATCTGTGTACTTATTATTACGAAATCAATAACCAGAAAGCGCCATTTACCGACGTACGCGTCCGTACCGCGCTTAAGCTGGCGCTGGATCGCGATATTATCGTTAATAAAGTGAAAAACCAGGGCGATCTGCCGGCTTACAGTTATACCCCGCCATACACCGATGGCATGAAACTTGTTGAACCGGAGTGGTTCAAATGGTCTCAGGACAAGCGTAATGAAGAAGCGAAAAAATTGCTGGCGGAAGCCGGCTATACCGCTGATAAGCCGCTGACCTTTAACCTGCTGTATAACACCTCTGATTTACATAAAAAACTGGCTATCGCCGTGGCGTCCATCTGGAAGAAAAACCTTGGCGCTAACGTTAAGCTGGAAAATCAGGAGTGGAAAACCTTCCTCGATAGCCGTCATCAGGGCACCTTTGACGTCGCGCGCGCTGGCTGGTGCGCTGATTACAATGAGCCGACATCGTTCCTGAACACCATGCTCAGCGACAGCTCTAACAACACGGCGCATTATAAGAGCCCGGCATTCGATAAGATCATCGGCGATACTCTGCAGGTCACCGATGAAGCGAAACGCGCCGAGCTGTACGCGCAGTCCGAACAACAGCTGGATAAAGATTCCGCGATTGTTCCTGTTTACTACTATGTGAACGCACGCCTGGTTAAACCGTGGGTTGGCGGTTATACCGGTAAAGACCCGTTGGATAATATTTACGTGAAGAACCTTTATATTATCAAACATTAATGGCAAGACGTGGGGCAGGCTGAGCTTGCCCCACCGTGTCTGAATTCATCGCACTCGATAGGCACAGGCCAGAAGGTACGGGCAATGTTAAAATTCATATTACGTCGCTGTCTGGAAGCGATTCCGACGCTATTTATTCTTATTACTATCTCTTTCTTCATGATGCGCCTCGCGCCGGGCAGTCCTTTTACCGGTGAACGCACGCTGCCGCCGGAAGTCATGGCGAACATTGAAGCGAAATATCATTTAAACGACCCCATCATGACCCAGTACTTCAATTATCTGAAGCAACTGGCGCACGGTGATTTCGGTCCTTCCTTCAAATATAAAGATTATTCGGTGAACGATCTGGTTGCATCAAGCTTCCCGGTTTCCGCCAAATTGGGCCTTGCAGCCTTCTTATTAGCCGTGATTCTTGGCGTTAGCGCCGGGGTTATTGCCGCCTTAAAACAGAATACCAAATGGGACTACGCGGTGATGGGGGTGGCAATGACCGGCGTCGTCATACCGAGTTTCGTGGTGGCGCCGCTGCTGGTGATGATTTTCGCCATCACGCTGCACTGGCTGCCTGGCGGCGGCTGGAACGGCGGGGCACTGAAATTTATGATCCTGCCGATGGTGGCGTTATCGCTGGCCTATATTGCCAGTATCGCCCGTATCACCCGCGGTTCGATGATTGAAGTTTTGCACTCTAACTTCATCCGCACCGCGCGGGCGAAAGGCCTGCCGATGCGCAGAATTATCTTCCGCCACGCGCTGAAGCCTGCGTTGCTGCCGGTGCTTTCCTATATGGGCCCGGCGTTCGTTGGCATTATCACTGGCTCAATGGTTATCGAGACAATTTACGGCCTGCCGGGTATTGGCCAGTTATTCGTCAACGGAGCGCTTAACCGCGACTACTCGCTGGTGCTCAGCCTGACGATTCTGGTCGGCGCGCTGACCATTCTGTTTAACGCGATCGTCGACGTGCTGTACGCCGTCATCGATCCGAAAATTCGCTACTGAAGCCGGAGTTCGCCATGATGTTAAGTAAGAAAAATAGCGAGGCGCTGGAGAACTTCAGTGAGAAACTGGAAGTTGAAGGCCGTAGCCTGTGGCAGGATGCGCGTCGCCGCTTTATGCATAACCGCGCGGCGGTGGCCAGCCTGATTGTGCTGGTGATTATTGCGCTGTTTGTGACTATCGCTCCAATGCTGTCGCAGTTTTCCTATTTCGATACCGACTGGGGGATGATGTCTAACGCTCCGGATATGGAGTCTGGTCACTATTTTGGCACCGATTCATCCGGTCGCGACCTGCTGGTGCGCGTGGCGATAGGCGGACGCATATCGCTGATGGTTGGCGTGGCTGCGGCGCTGGTGGCGGTGATCCTCGGCACCCTCTATGGTTCACTTTCCGGTTATCTCGGCGGCAAAGTGGACTCGGTGATGATGCGTTTACTGGAAATCCTCAACTCCTTCCCGTTCATGTTCTTCGTGATCCTGCTGGTGACCTTCTTTGGTCAGAACATCCTGCTGATCTTTGTGGCTATCGGGATGGTGTCGTGGCTGGATATGGCGCGTATCGTACGCGGTCAGACCCTGAGTCTGAAACGTAAAGAGTTCATCGAAGCCGCGCAGGTCGGCGGGGTCTCCACCGCGAATATCGTTATTCGTCATATTGTGCCGAACGTCCTGGGCGTGGTGGTGGTTTACGCTTCACTGCTGGTACCCAGCATGATTCTGTTCGAATCCTTCCTGAGCTTCCTCGGCCTTGGCACCCAGGAACCGCTGAGCAGTTGGGGCGCGTTACTCAGTGATGGCGCCAACTCAATGGAAGTCTCGCCGTGGCTGTTGTTGTTCCCTGCCGGTTTCCTGGTGGTAACGCTGTTTTGTTTTAACTTTATCGGCGATGGCCTGCGTGATGCCCTCGACCCGAAAGACCGCTAAGGAGCGCCGTCATGAGCACAATTGAAATGGCTAAAGCGCCGCAGGCCGCGCAGCAAAGCGGTCTGCTGCTGGATGTGAAGGATCTTCGGGTGACGTTTAAAACGCCGGACGGCGATGTCACCGCGGTTAACGATCTGAATTTTAACCTGCGGGCCGGCGAAACCTTAGGAATCGTCGGTGAGTCAGGTTCCGGGAAATCGCAAACGGCATTCGCGCTAATGGGGCTTTTGGCCGCGAATGGTCATATTAGCGGTTCCGCCACTTTTAACGGTCGCGAAATCCTTAATTTGCCCGAGCGCGATCTGAATAAGCTGCGTGCCGAACAGATTTCGATGATTTTCCAGGACCCGATGACGTCGTTGAACCCTTATATGCGGGTTGGCGAGCAGCTGATGGAAGTGCTGATGCTGCATAAAGGGCTGAGCAAAGCCGCGGCTTTTGAAGAGTCGGTAAGAATGCTCGATGCGGTGAAGATGCCGGAAGCGCGTAAGCGCATGAAGATGTTCCCGCACGAGTTCTCCGGCGGGATGCGCCAGCGCGTGATGATTGCCATGGCGCTGTTATGTCGGCCAAAACTGCTGATTGCCGATGAACCGACCACCGCGTTGGACGTCACCGTGCAGGCGCAGATCATGACCCTGCTTAACGAGCTGAAGCGCGAGTTTAACACCGCGATTATAATGATTACCCACGACCTCGGCGTGGTAGCGGGGATCTGCGATAAGGTTCTGGTGATGTATGCCGGGCGTACCATGGAATACGGTCAGGCGCGAGACGTCTTCTATCAACCGTCGCACCCGTACTCGATTGGTTTACTCAATGCGGTACCGCGTCTCGATGGCGAAGGCGATTCCTTGCTAACAATTCCTGGTAACCCGCCGAACCTGCTGCGTCTGCCGAAAGGCTGTCCGTTCCAGCCGCGCTGCCCGCATGCCATGGAAATCTGTAATAGCGCTCCGCCTCTGGAGTCGTTTGCGCCAGGCCGCCTGCGCGCTTGCTTTAAACCGGTAGGGGATCTGCTATGAACGCCGTGATCGAACAAAGAAAAGTGCTGCTCGAAATTGCCGATCTGAAAGTGCATTTTGATATTAAAGATGGCAAGCAATGGTTCTGGCAACCGTCAAAAACGCTCAAAGCGGTGGATGGCGTTACTCTGCGCCTGTATGAAGGCGAAACGCTGGGCGTGGTCGGCGAATCCGGTTGCGGTAAATCGACCTTCGCCCGCGCCATCATCGGCCTGGTGAAAGCTACCGACGGTAAAGTGGCCTGGCTTGGAAAAGATCTGTTAGGCATGAAGCCGGAAGAGTGGCGCGACGTGCGCAGCGATATCCAGATGATCTTCCAGGATCCTTTAGCATCGCTGAATCCGCGTATGACCATTGGCGAAATCATCGCTGAACCGCTGCGGACCTATCATCCTAAGATGTCTCGTCAGGAAGTGCGCGATCGCGTGAAGGCGATGATGATGAAGGTCGGCCTGTTGCCGAACCTGATTAACCGCTATCCGCATGAATTCTCCGGCGGCCAATGTCAGCGCATTGGTATCGCTCGCGCGCTGATCCTTGAGCCTAAATTGATCATTTGCGATGAGCCAGTATCGGCGCTGGACGTTTCCATTCAGGCGCAGGTGGTGAACTTACTACAGCAGCTGCAGCGGGAGATGGGGCTATCGTTGATTTTTATCGCCCACGACCTGGCGGTAGTGAAACACATTTCCGACCGCGTGTTGGTCATGTATTTAGGCCATGCGGTGGAGTTGGGCACCTATGATGAGGTGTATCATAATCCGCTGCATCCTTATACCAAAGCGCTGATGTCGGCCGTACCGGTGCCGGATCCGGATCTGGAGAAGAATAAAACCATCCAACTATTGGAAGGGGAATTACCTTCACCGATTAATCCGCCTTCGGGTTGCGTATTTCGCACCCGATGTCCATTGGCCGGGCCCGAATGCGCCAAAACGCGGCCGGTGCTGGAGGGCAGTTTCCGCCATGCGGTTTCCTGCCTGAAGGTAGACCCGTTATAATCACTCGGGCTGACTGATGTCAGCCCTTTTTTATTGTGAGGTTAACGTGGCAGTTTCGCTCTCCGCCGCCCGTTTGCGGCTATACCATCTACTCTTCGATCAAACTCGTCGCTCTGGCCGTCGTTTTGAAGGGCTTTGCGGTTTATTCGCCCTGTTAAGCGTGGTCATTATTTTTGTTGAGTCCGGACTCGGCTCGCAATATCACCTGTCGCTTGATGAGTGGCATGTTTTTGTTTGGCTGGAGTTGGGGGTTACCGCGGTCTTCACCGCAGAATATATTCTACGCGTTATAAGCTGGCCGAATCCGCTACGCTATATCTTCAGCTTCTGGGGATTTATCGATCTGGCGACCGTTTTACCGCTGTATGTGATGTGGTTATGGCCGGAAATGAGCCTCGAGTATGTCTTTGCCTGGCGGGCCATGCGGGTTATCCGGGCGCTACGTATTCTCAAACTGCTGCGCTTTATGCCGTCGCTGAATATTTTTTGGCGAGCTATCGTCAGCGCCCGTCATCAGCTCATTCTGTTTTACTCGTTTATTGCTATTGTGATGGTGATTTTCGGCTCGCTGATGTATTTAATTGAAGGGCCGCAATACGGGTTTACCACCTTAAATGCTTCGGTCTATTGGGCAATCGTCACCATTACTACCGTGGGATACGGCGACATTACGCCACATACTCCATTAGGGCGGATACTCGCCTCTGTACTTATTCTCATCGGTTATTCTATCATCGCCATCCCAACCGGGCTGATAACGACACATATGACTACGGCGTTGCAAAACCGACGCGCTCGCCGCGTTTGCCCAAACTGCAATAACGCCGAGCATGATAAAAATGCCCGTTTCTGCCACGCTTGCGGAACAGAATTACCGTAATAACGTATAAAACAAAAAGCCTGCCGATATTACTGTCGGCAGGCTTTTTTACAGGCGCATTAGCTTAATGCTTATTCGCGCCACAGAATATGGCACAGTTTGTGATCTTTTTCCCGGCACAGCAGAACGCGAGCGAAAATATCGTTGATCTCGCCGCCATCGGTATCGGCAAGGCCAATAACGACTTCGGCGAAGAAATCTGGATTGAGGTCGTAATCGACATGCTCTTGCCAGTCTTCCGCCGGGTCAAACAGTTCTGCGCCGCCGCGCTCCTCAAACTGCAGGTTGAAAAGGATGATATCTGCCGGGTCGAGGTTATCCGCCGCCAGCTCAAGAAAGATATCGTAAGCCTGTTCGAGCGTTTCGTCTTCGGTCAGGCGATTGTTTAAATCCATATCCATGATTGCTACCCGTTAAGCATCTGATGGGCACGTTTTACAGCAACGGGCTGAAGAAGTAAAACAGTCGCTCTGCGATCCGCTGCCATAGCGGGCGTTTGGCCCACAATTTTGCATCCAGCAGGCGTGAACGGGAGATGTAATCGTCCTGCACCGCCGCCAGGTCGCCGCCGAAGCCCGCGTCGTCGATCGCCAGCGTGATCTCGAAATTAAGCCACAGGCTGCGCATATCGAGATTAACGGTACCGACCAGGCTCAATTCGCCATCCACCAGCACGCTTTTGGTATGTAGCAGGCCGCCTTCGAATTGGTAAATTTTCACGCCAGCGGCAAGCAGTTCAGTGAAGAAGGCGCGGCTGGCCCAGCCTACCAGCAGGGAGTCGTTTTTGCGCGGCATAATAATACTGACCTCGACGCCGCGCTGGGCTGCGGTACAGATGGCGTGCAGCAGGTCATCGCTGGGGACGAAGTAGGGGGTGGTCATAATCAGGTGTTCTTTCGCCGCATAGGCTGCGGTTAACAACGCTTGATGAATCAAATCTTCCGGGAAGCCGGGACCGGATGCAATGGTATGAATGGTATGCCCGTTAGCCTCTTCAAACGGCATGATGTTGACGTCCGGCGGCGGAGGCAAAATTCGCTTGCCGGTTTCAATTTCCCAGTCGCAGGAGTAGACGATCCCCATCGCCGTGGCCACCGGGCCTTCCATTCGCGCCATCAGATCGACCCACTGACCGACGCCGGAATCCTGTTTGAAGTAGCGCGGATCGACCATATTCATGCTGCCGGTGTAGGCGATATAGTTGTCAATCATCACCATTTTACGGTGCTGACGCAGATCCATACGACGTAAGAATACACGCATCAGGTTAACTTTAAGCGCTTCAACCACCTCGATACCGGCGTTACGCATCATGGCCGCCCACGGGCTGCGGAAAAAGGCGACGCTACCGGCTGAATCGAGCATTAGTCGACAATGCACGCCGCGACGCGCGGCGGCCATCAGCGATTCCGCCACCTGGTCGGCCATCCCGCCGGGCTGCCAGATGTAGAACACCATTTCGATGTTATGCCGCGCCAGCTGGATGTCTCGAATCAGCGCCTGCATCACATCATCAGATTCGGTCAGCAGCTGTAGCTGGTTACCTTTTACGCCAGCGATCCCCTGGCGACGTTCACAGAGTTTGAACAGTGATTCGGCAACCGGGCTATTTTCTTCAGCAAAGATATGTTTGCAGCTTTTCAGGTCCGTTAGCCATTTGGCGGTGGAGGGCCACATGGCGCGAGCTCGCTCGGCTCGACGCTTACCAAGATGCAGTTCGCCGAAGGAGAGGTAAGCGATAATTCCCACCAGCGGCAGGATATAAATAATCAGTAACCATGCCATGGCGGAAGGTACCGCGCGGCGTTTCATTAGAATGCGTAATGTAACACCGGCAATCAACAGCCAGTACCCCAGAATGACCAGCCAGTTTACGACCGTGTAAAAGGTTGTCATAGATGAAAAATCCTTTTGAATAGCCTGATGCCATGAGTTTACGCATCATCATCCATCTGGCAAATAAAAACGCAGCGAAAGCGATGGTCAGACAGATTCATCGGTTTATAATGAGGGCTGTTTTTCACTCGTAGAGTAGTAGCAATGAAGCGTAGTAGAACGGAAGTAGGGCGCTGGCGCATGCTTAGACAAGTAAGTCGCCGTAAATCGCGCTGGCTGGAAGCCCAATCTCGCCGCAACATGCGGATTCTTTCAATCAGGAAGTGCCTGGTCAAACGGCAACGTCATGCTTTGCTGTTCACCTTCTCTGAATTCTAAGCGTTAAAACGAAAGGCACCGCTTGCGGTGCCTTTGTGTTTTAAGTTATTGATTAAAATACTTTTTTGTAAGGTTTCACCGAGACGTGCTGATAGACGCCCGCGGCGATATAGGGGTCATCGTTGGCCCAGGACTGCGCCGCTTCCAGCGATTCAAATTCTGCGATAACCGTTGAGCCGCTAAATCCTGCCGCGCCAGGTTCATTGCTATCTACCGCGGGCATCGGGCCGGCGGTCAGTAAACGGCCTTCATCATGTAATAGTTGTAGGCGCGCCAGATGGGCAGGGCGCACCGCCTGGCGTTTTTCCAGAGAATCGGCGATATCTTCTGCGTAGATGACGTAAAGCACGGCAAGGCTCCTTAATCAAAAAATAGGCAAATCACGTGACGTGAAAGCGTTATGAGCAGCAATATAAGATGCGCACGCCTTTAGCATGCCACGGCACGCCGGTTTTTTTCCACAAAACGAGGCAAAATTTGATGCAGGATAACACGCCTTATTGAATATGATTGCTATTTGCATTTAAAATCAGGGCATCATTTTTCAACAGAAACGACTATGAGCGCAATGACCCTTGATTTACCTCGCCGCTTTCCGTGGCCAACGCTGCTGTCCGTGGCTATCCACGGTGCCGTTGTGGCGGGGTTGCTTTATACCTCGGTACATCAGGTTATTGAAAAGCCTTCGCCTTCACAGCCAATCGAAATAACAATGGTGGCGCCAGCGGATTTAGAGCCTCCGCAGGCGGCGCAGCCGGTCGTTGAACCCGTTGTTGAACCGGAGCCGGAACCGGAGCCTGAAGTGGTGCCTGAGCCGCCAAAAGAGGCGCCAGTGGTTATTCACAAACCGGAACCGAAGCCCAAACCTAAGCCGAAACCAAAGCCTAAACCAGAGAAAAAAGTCGAGCCGAAACGCGAGCTGAAACCCGCTGAGCCGCGCCCGGTCTCGCCGTTTGAGAACAGCAATACGGCGCCTGCGCGTACCGCGCCGAGTACCACGGCGGCAACGGCAAAACCGATGACTACCGCGCCGAGCGGTCCTAAAGCGTTGAAACGCGGCGACCCTTCTTACCCGCAACGTGCCCAGGCGCTGCGTATTGAAGGTGATGTGCGCGTGAAATTTGATGTTACTGCCGATGGTCGGGTGGAGAATATTCAGATACTCTCTGCGAAGCCGGCCAATATGTTTGAGCGTGATGTCAAAACAGCGATGCGCAAATGGCGCTACGAGGCAGGCAGGCCGGGCACTGGTTTGACGATGAACATCAAATTCCGCTTAAACGGCGTAAAAATGGATTAAACTTGCTGAAGAAAAAGGCCCCTTTGAGGGCCTTTTTTTACGCTTATTGCAGGGCTTCATCGAGCGCTTTTTGCGCGGTGACCAGGTGCTGGCCGCCGAACAGAATCGCCCGATTAAGTAAGGTATAAAGCTGGTAAATCGGTTGTCGTTCAAGGAAGCCAGCAGGCAGCGGCGAGACCGACTGGTAGCCGTCGTAAATCTGCGGCGGCTGTTCCGGATGCAGAGGCAGCATTGCCAGATCGCATTCGCGATCGCCCCAATAACATGCCGGATCGAAAATATACGGCCCATTGGGCCCTAGCGCGCAGTTACCGGACCACAAGTCGCCATGTAATAAAGAGGGCTGCGGCTGATGGTTGCTGAGCCGCTGCTGTACGGTGTCGACAATGCTGTCGATATCGCCGAAGTGCAGTCCTTTTTCCGCCGCTAACTCCAGCTGCCAGCCAATGCGTTGTTCAGCGAAAAACGTTGACCAGCGGCGCTGCCAGGCATTCGGCTGCGGGGTCGTCGACAGATCGTTGTCAAAATCAAGGCCAAATTGCGGCTGGTCGCTCCACTGATGTAAATGGGCAATTTGCTGACCGAGCAGAAACGCGTTATGCGCGTCCAGCGGTCGCGGCGGTAAATATTCCATCACCAGAAAGCTGTAATCCCGATCGCTGCCGACGGCAAAGACCTGCGGAACGCTGACGGTTTTACAGCGCGAGAGCAGCTCCAGCTGATCCGCCTCCGCGGTAAAAATGGGGAGCAGCTCGCGTTCATCGCATTTGACGAAATAGTCTTTCCCGCCAAAACGTAAATGCCAGGCGGCATGGATTTCCCCGCCGGGTAGCTCGTTGCGCAGTTCGATTTCAGCGCCGTCAGTGTGCTGCTCGCTTAACAAATTGCTAATAGCTTGCCACATGCTGTCTCTCCCCATGTTTTCCACCATATCATAAGGTTAGCGTATAACCTGGCCGTAAAGTTCGAGCTAACGCACAACTGGCACCTTCCACGATGGCGATCGCACTTATTGAGCTTTTAACCATTCGCTAAATGTGGTGATGGCTATCTCTGCTGGTCTGCCTAGAGCGGTTTCCGCAAGGCCTGCGCTTAAAGCCCGCACGTCGTCGGCGCTCTGCGCGCTCAGCAGGCCAAACGTGTTGGTGCCTAATTCATGCGTTTTTCCATCTTCGTCGTTGAGCGTCAGGACAAAACCTGCGCGGATGAAATGATTGCTGAGCTCATTTATCTCGGTCAGCGTCTGTTCCTGAAATTTAACGGTGATCACGTGCGCGGTAATATCGTTGCTCATTTTTCACTCTGTTGTTATGCATGGAATTTCTAGCATAGACCATGATAGCGAATTGACCCCCTTCACCGGAGCGAAGGGGGGCGAGACTAGCGGGCACACAGGTAATCGTAGATTTTTTGCGTATTGGCTAATGAACACAGGCGGGTGCCGTGGTTAATCGTGGCGGCGCTACCGGCGGCGACGCCAAAGCGGACCATATCTTCCAGCGAGGCGTGCTCGGCGAGACGCAAAGTCATCGCGCCGACCATACTGTCGCCGGCACCTACGGTGCTTTGGCTTTTCATCGGCGGCGGCACCACCTGTACGCTGCCGGAGGCATCAACTCCCAGCGCCCCCTGCGGGCCCAGCGAAACCACAACCCGGCGTACTTTTCCGGAGCGGATGAGCTCCAGCGCGGCATTGCGTACGTCGTCAGGCTGGCTGAGGTCGCGCTGTACCAGCGCGCTAAGCTCTTTCTGGTTCGGTTTGACCAGCTCAATGTTGCCGACGTCCAGCGCGGCGGCCAGCGCATCGCCGGAGCTGTCGATGATGCAACGTAGCCCGTGCTGCTGCGCGTTTTTTACCAGTTGAGTCAGATGCTCGACGCTGATACCGGGCGGCAGACTGCCGCTGATAACCAGCAGCGAACCGGGCTCAATCGCCAGCACTTTCTCTTCCAGGCGGCGGAACTCATCCTCGGTTAGCGCCGCGCCGGGCATGACAAAGCGATATTGTTCACCGCTGGCATCGACATGCACATGTAAGTTTTGCCGCGTCCAGTCGCGGGTTTCTATTGTTTCGACCGGGACCTGCTCGTCTGCCATCAGGGCGGTAAGATGCTCGCCGGTGGCGCCCCCAACCGGGAAAATCGCCGTCGCTTTACCCCCCAGAAAGGTAATGGCCCGGGCGACGTTGATCCCGCCGCCTCCAGGTTCGAATACCGGTGCGCTACAGCGTAATTTGCCTTCGGGATAAATTTGCGGCGTCAGCGTTGCGCTGTCGAGTGATGGGGCCAGCGTGAGCGTATAAATTTTGGTCATCCTGTTCCTCCTTAATACGAATAAAGCTGCTTTTTTAAGCATGGCACCGAAATGGAGTGAGGGGAAGCGGGGTGGGCGGCGGATTTGCAAAGATGTCTGTGTTTTTATCTTTATGAAATAAAGATTGTTTTGGGAACCGTCTTATTCAAAAAACGAAATAGCAATTGATTGCTAAGTTATTCGTGCCTTTTTATAATCAAGCGCCTTTCTTAGGACTCGCATTCAGCGCGCCTCGCGAAAGTTTCCGGGACCTGTCGGGTCTCCTTAAATGTTGTACGGACTCTAAATTCAATGAAGGGATCTCTGGTCCATTCATCATTTGTACTGTCCTGAAGATATGTATTTTAGAGAGTTATAATGAAGCTTTTGAAGACAGTACCCGCAGCGGCATTGCTGGCGGGGGGGCTTTTTGCGTCTGTAAACGCACTGGCCGATGATTCCGTTTTTACCGTCATGGATGACCCTTCCACTGCCAAAAAACCTTTCGAAGGTGCTGTGAATGCGGGTTATCTCGCTCAGTCCGGCAATACGAAAAGCTCATCAATGACCGCTGACTCCACGCTGACCTGGTACGGCGACACGACGGCCTGGTCACTGTGGGGCAATGCGAGCAACACGTCCTCTAACGATCAACGCTCTTCGGAAAAATATGCCGTGGGCGGTCGTAGTCGTTATAACCTGACCGATATGAACTACGTATTTGGTCAGGCCAGCTGGCTGACCGACCGCTACAACGGTTATCAACAGCGCGACGTACTGACCGCCGGTTATGGTCGCCAGATCCTTAACGGCCCGGTTCACAGCCTGCGTTTTGAATTTGGTCCGGGCGTGCGCTATGACGAATATACCGATGGCGATAACGAAACTCAGCCGCTGGGGTATGCGTCCGGAACCTGGGCGTGGCAGATGACCGACAACGCTAAATTTACACAAGGTGTTTCGGTATTCGGGGCTGAAGACACGACGCTGAATTCGGAAAGCGCATTAAACGTGGCCATCAACGCCCACTTTGCGCTACGCGTCGCCTATAACCTGACGTGGAACTCGCAGCCGCCGGCCTCGGCGCCTGAACATACCGACCGCCGCACCACCTTGTCGCTCGGTTATAAAATGTAATTTACAGGCCGGGCAACCGGCCTGATTCCTGTTATTTCCTGCCGGGTATGAATACTCACTATAACGGATGATTTTTTCATTCATTTTTTAGCGGTGGGGGGATTTATTTATGTATGCAGGTAATTTATCGATTAATTAACCGCGTGGTATGAGCGGGAATTGCCACGATAAATTGTCAGCGCCCCTTGCTATTTAAAAGAAGAATAACCATTTAGTTATTACGTCTTTAATCGCGCACTAATGATGTGTACACTAACCCTCGGTGTTATCAACGAGCGGCTGCAGGTGAGGGCGGTTCAATAGATAGATGGGCGTACTCATATTTTCGCAGAGTGAAGCGGGAGCTGAGCCACAACTCGTTGATAATTATGATTATATTGTTTTGTATGTGCTCTTTCGTGTAGGTCACTAACACTGTTTCATCCTGTTCACCTCTGTTTCGCCATCTCCCTTTAAACCCTCGCCATCATTGACTAATCCGCTTGCGGGTGTTTCACTCCGTTTTACTTTATTCCACTTTGTGCCACGGAAATTGTGTACACATCGATGTGCCCCCGAGCCCGTAGACAAATCTGCCCTATAGTTTGAGCATAGGAGGAGTCTATGGGCACACCACGTTTTACCCCTGAATTTAAGGAAGAGGTTGTCCGCCAAATCACCGAGCGGGGCTATTCCATCGCTGAAGTATCTGAACGACTCGGCGTTTCGGCGCACAGTCTTTATAAATGGCTCCGCGCTGTTAAGCCTGACAACAATGGGCAACAGACACAGGACTTACTGGATGCCAGAACAGAAATTCTCAGGCTGAAAGCGCAGCTTAAACGCACTGAGGAAGAACGGGATATTCTGAAAAAGGCGGCGCGGTACTTTGCAAGGGAGCCCGACTGAAGTACCGCTTTATCAACGATCACCTTGAAATCTGGTCGATCGTTACAATGTGTCGGGTTCTCAAGGTTGCCCGTGCCGGATTTTATGTCTGGCTCCATAACCCTGTATCTGCCTCATGAGGAAAAACAGGATACAGGCCATACATGGTTATAAAGTGCCACGCGGGACCCGGGGACGACCGTCATTGGTAGCGCCTAACCGCGTACAGCGTGAATTTACTGTAGTGAAGCCCAATCAGGTCTGGGTAACAGATATTACCAATATCCGCACCTGGCAGGGCTGGCTGTATCTGGCAGTGGTTATCGATCTCTTCGCCCGGGCTGGTCGATGAAACCAACACTATCGCGCGAGCTGGCACTGGATGCGTAGTTGATGGCTGTCTGGCGGCGTAAGCCTTCAGAAAACGTTATTGTGCACAGCGATCAGGGTAGCCAGTATGGCAGTGATGACTGGCAGCGGTTCTGCCGGGCCAACAATCTGGCGCCAAGCATGAGCCGTCGCGGAAACTGCTGGGATAATGCAGTGGCAGAATCGTTCTTCAGTTCACTCAAAAAAGAGCGCATCAGGAAGCGGATATATAAAACCCGGGACATGGCCCGGGCGGATATCTTCGATTACATTGAAGTGTTCTACAACCGTAACCGACGCCACAGCCATCTTGGTGGCGTCATCCCGGAGGCCTTCGAAAAGGCCTCGCCGTGAGGACAGAAACAGTCTACCGGAGCGTGGTCACTCCACCCTACTAGTTTTGGAATAAGATTTAACTGGAAAAACACCCCAAAACTGCTTATATCAGAAAAGCCTGTAGTAAAATATATGATGATGTAATAGTGGCTAACGCGTAGTAAAAGTTTTATTCATATGATGAAATTTTTTATGTGGAGATGAATGATGCCAGAAATTACTAGTGGTAATGTTATTCCTACGCCAGGTGAAATAAAATCTGATAACTTAAACACTGGATTGCATAGCAATGATGGTACATTAAGTATGCAAGGTGCGTTTACTTCTATTGCAGCGGGTGACAATAATTATGTGTCTCCTTTGATGTTTGGTGGTATAGGGAATAGTCCGAATACAGATAATACAAAGGCGGTTTTAGCGGCAGTTGACGCGGCTGTTAATCTCGGGCTTAGGCTCGATTTAACAGGGGGACCCTGGAGAATAATTGAAACTATAGATTTTACAAATGTAAAATCCATTATAACTGATTGGACTGGGCGTTTTTTACTTGATCCATCAAAATTCACATGTAAGCATTCCGCAAAATACGTAATTACATTTGGAAACCCTGATACTGTATTTTCAGATTCACGCTGTGTGAGTGCCTGTGTTATTGGGTTGTTTGCAGTGATAGCTGATGGGAGAGGGGTAGAATTAAATGGTGTCTTTATTAAAGGGCATTTGTTAACATTTGACTCCATCAGGATTACTAATTTCAATGGTTCGGGTTTATACGCCGGTGCAGTTTGGGATAGTACATTCGGGTCCATTTCTGTAGAGCTTTGTGGGAATGTTGCAAACTATGCTCTGTCTATTGCTCCTTTTGGTGATACCTCAAATTGCCTGCACATAGGGCGCATTCAGTGTGAGCAGGCTTATCATAAACAGATTTATCTAAACGTTATTCGTTCAGAGATTCATACTGTACATGCTGAGAGAATGTACATATTGACAACAGATGACGGCACAACTGGATTGCCTTCCAGGTTAAATTATGAGAATAGCTATTTTTTATTAAGTAACTCAGCTGTTTATCAGTGTATCATAGACGCAACATCATCTTCGGATATTGGTACGGTTACAGAAATACCATCCGTAAGGTTGAATCTTTATGCAAGTAAAATTGCTGCCTTTAGTTTGGTTAATTGTGTAGTGTCATCGATGTATGGTAATCATTCGACCGTGGATAACAGTATTTTTTATAAATATTATAATTTGGCATATCCATATAAATATACGTCATGCCGATTTGTAAGTTCATCCTCGGACGGATTGCTAACACTAGGCGTTGGTAGTGTAGATAATTGCGAAATAGATACTTTCCTCCCTGCCTATGGAACGACATCTGTTCTGTTGATGAAAAGCATTATTAATAATGATTATAATAATACCAGGACAGGGGTAAGTGGGGTGCTATTCGATTCTTGTACCTTCAAAAAGGATGTGATGCAGACTGGTTCTACAGAGGCAAATCAACCAACTAAGCTTCGAGATTGTCTTGTATTGGGAAAACTGTCAGGATTTTACCAACAGAGGTTGATTGTCGAAGGTGGGTACATTCAGAGTGTGAGTTTAGCTAGTCGCGCTTACGTAACCTTGGACGGAGTGAAAGGTGGGAGTTTTAGCTACTCTGGCGATAAGGCTTTTGTTTCCAGAAACTGTCGTTTCAGTGGTGTTTTAGCGTGGGCTGTTCCGACTTTTGGAAATTATCCGGCAGGTGAAAGAACACAGCTACTGGGTGCAATATCCCCCGGGGATTGTGTCGAGTATATTAACATTCAAGATAATGGTGCTGTATTCAAACCATTGCTCTATGTTTAAGGTTAATTCTTTATGAAAATTATATGTCTTAAATCAGTCGATTTTTAATTTTATGAGATAACAACCATGACATTGATAACCCCACAGCAGTTTGGTGCTAAAGCTGATTATAATTTTTCTACCAAGCAAGGAACAGACGATACTCAGGCTTTCATTGATGCTATTTCGGCGGCCATTGCTGCTGGATATCAGGAGGTCTATGTTCCAGCTGGAAACTACCTGGTTACAAAAGAAATTAACCTAGGTGGTATCAACAGCTCCGCAAGGGAAGGTATTAGGTTGCGTGGAGCTAACTGGAGTAAGAGTCAATTGGTGTTTAAAGCATCAAATATAGATGATGTATGCATATCATTACGGGGTGCACCAGGTTCACATACATCAAAAGCAGTGTCTAACATTAATATAACGGCCCACGACGATAGTAAAAATAAAGGCATTGGTTTACTTTTAAATAACGTATGCTTTGCGCATATAGATGAGTTTATATTATCAAATCTTTTTGTCGGCATTAGACTAAGTAACTCAGGGGGCGTGGGGGGATTTACAGAATTCAATTATTTCAAAAATGGGCGATTGTTAAAAAATAATGTGAATATTCAGTTTTATCGTAATGGTGGTGATCCAAGTTTTCATGGGAACAACTTTGATAACATTCAGAATCAGGTCATGCCAAAAGGTGGCGTAGGTATACAAGTCAACGGGGTTTCTGGAAGTTGTTATTTGTATAATCAATATTGGCAAATGCAGTTTTTTGGCGGTGAGGAATGTACTGCGATTGATTTGATTAACTGCAATACGGACTACATTGGTGGGAAGTTTACTGCTGAGTTACCTCTTGTGTTGAGAGCTGATGCTAATAGTCGGTGGGATTTTCACGGTAATTTTAATTCTATAAGCCCAGTGTCATTTGATTGCCCGGCGGAATCTACCACCACTGGAGGGCGCTTTGTTTTTGCAAATATTACATCTTTGCAAAATACACCGATGACTAATGCTGCAAATAGATTGCCTGATAACTCTAGGTTTTTCCCATTTACAACTAACTTTGCGGATAAAAATAATAACGGAATTTTTCCGTCAATATTTAACATAAAGGCTTCAAATATTGAATCTTTAGGGTTTGCCACATATAATTTATCAGGTAATGCATTTTTCTTTGGGGGGGTTGCTTATAATAAAGGATTGACAGATTTCTCTCCTACATTTTGGTTTGAACATGATGGAACTAGGCTTACAACAGTTTCTGCAAGCTATAATCTGAATTTAAGCTCTTCAAAATCATCGGATGGTGATGGGTTTGTATTTACAGTCTCTTCTTTTAGACCAAAGAAAGATGCGTCCGTAGATATCGGGAGTGAAACTACACAGTTCAGGGATGGATATTTTTCTGGTAGGGTGGTTGTTGCTAATGAACCTGTTTCTACAATTAGTTCTGGTACGGTTTCTACCAGCGATTCCGGAGTGATTGGCCAAATGAAGATATCTCCGGATGCTAGTGAGTTATACATTTGTGTATCAGAAAATAAGTGGAAAAAAGTTACGCTAACTGATATTTGACTACTTAATTAAATTTGTTGTTTCAGATTTGAAAATATCCTGGATTGTAACTCGCTCTACATTCATTCTATCGCAGAGTACCTACTTGCTACTTGTTTCGCGGAGAATACGCTTTAGGCCAAAATTTCCGTGGCCTTTTCTCTTTTCCCCTCAATTCTGAGAGGACTCACAGCAATAAGAGGGAGCTTAATGTCCGATCCTTTAACTGGTACCGGCCTGATTTTTGGCGGCGGTTTAATTGGTTCTGTCGTATTTGGCGTTATCACTCATAGCGATTTTGGTGTGGTGTTTGGAGCTTTTGGCGGCGCGGTGTTTTATGTGGCAACGACCGCAAACCTGACACGAGGAAGGCAAATAGCCTACTTCATGACGTCGTTTATTGTAGGTGTTCTGGCTGCCGGATTATTAGGTTCAAAATTTACTACCTGGACAGGCTATACAGACCGACCGCTAGACGCGCTCGGAGCGGTGGTGGCATCGGCTTTGATCCGCGTCCACTTACAGCCAGCCATTGAAGCAAAGCCCAGATTCATTACCTTCCTGGGTGGTCGTAACGATGTCATTCAGAAAGATAGTGCCGGGAACTTTAAATTCACCATTGCAACAGTCACCAGCAATATTCGGTACATCCTCACCCAATTTCGCAAGAATGGCATTATCCCAGTGGTGTGTAGCATGGCGGCGCAGAACAACAGCGATCCGGCGGTGAAAGACAGAGAAAACGCGATAAACGCTTTTACGCGCGCGTATGCAATAGAGCAGGGATTTCCGTTCGTTGATATGCGGTCAGTCACTGTTGATCCTGAAACCGACGGCTGGAAGGCGGGCTATAACGGCAAACTTCAGGATGGCTCACCTGATCCATCACACCCTGCGCCACTCGGTGCTTTTCATATGGGTAAAGCACTGGCGGAAGCGCTGGCACCTTTCATGATGCCGGTTTATCCGCAGATGGCCATCTCCAACCCGGTCACGTCAGGAGGACCGAATGCCATTATCAACCCACTCTTTCTCGATACCGTGAATGGTCTACCGTCAGGATGGGTTGTTGAAAGCGGAACCGTGTCATTAACCACTGATCCTGATGTCGTTGGTAACGTGCTGGTGGTGACAGGCGCCGGGAATACCAGCGCGCGCGTGTCACAGACTATCCCGGTTACGCCGGGTGAGCGCCGGAAATTCAGTTTCAGAGTGAAATTTGATGTGGATGAAAACGCAGCAACTGCCTGCTTCCTCGAAGCCAACGGAGCCAATATTGCCGGAATTCGCCCCTCGAACCAGTCGACGGAAGGATTCAGGACGTTCAGTTATGACGTGGTGATCCCGGCGGGGATGACCGAAATGAAATTGACCATTGTCGCGAATGGAGCCACTACCAGCGTGGGCCAGATGGGATTATTAAAACTGGAGGAAGTATGATTCTTGTATGTGATGGCGTGGTAAATGCCGACGATCTGGAACTGGCCGAACCTGAAATGATTCTTAACGAGAGCTCCAGTATTGCGACTTACGGTATGCAGGACCAGTATGATTCAAGCGGCAACGGGTATGATCTGGTTACTGGCAATGAGTTTACTGAGCTGGGGATGCGTACCGTCGCAGAAAGTGCGCACGGTGCTAATACGGGGATCATTGAATCCGATGAAATGACGTTTGCGCTGTGTATCAATATGAATCAGCCCACCGTGTCGGGCCGTCTGTTCTCCAACTTATTTCCCGGTATCGCCCCGTTTGGTGGTCTGCAGCTGCGAATTGAAGCCGCGCGCACGCTCATTTTACAGGTGGCTACGGGGAATAGTGTTGAGTCAACTGTTCAGGTGAGCCACGGTGGCGCAGTAGGTGGATGGACGCGCTTCACCGTAGCGGTATCAAATACAGAAGCGTCTATCACCCGCGCAAGTGGAGAAAAACGTTCTTCTGCAATCTCAGTGCGAAAGAAATCGACACTGCCACTGATACTGAATGGTGGTCAGAGCCCGGAACAGAATATGGGACTTCCTGGTTTAGGGAATCTTCGCTGTCTACAATCGCGTGTTGACCGATGCTGAGCAGACAGAAGTGCGTGACAAACTGAAAAGTATCATGGCAATGCGAGGGGGGGTTGTGAACTAAGCGTTTTTAGTGAGTTCTTGTATGTAAAAAACCCGGTATCCTTATGCAAAGGCTATCGGGCTGTTTTGTAAGATGATACGCACTAATTTCTAAAGCTCAGTGATTTTTGCATCAGCAACATACAGGTTACCTGATGACATATTGTTTAATGAGATTTTGACAATAAGTTCAGTCGCCCATTCAGGGGTGTAATTTCTGGCACTCTGTTGGGTAACCGGTATCCATTCAGATATAGTGGAAGAATCAATGATTCGTGTTGGCCCGACCTTTAAAACTCTTGATGCTATTGGAATTCCAATTTGGTTGTTATATATTGTTCTGCAATAATAAGCGCTAATGTTAATGTTTCCTGTGAGATTGACTCCCTGAATAAACATAGTATACATAGTTAGCATGTTTGCTGATATTGGGGCGTTTATTTGTATTTCCGAAGAAGTACCGACTCCAAGGGCTTTGCTTATTTTCAAGGATGCTGTGCCATTTGTTCTAAAGTTGGATGTATCCTTTGATAGTTTGGTGTTTTCACCTGATGTCCGACTGGTTAATGCTCCTGTATCAGATGAAATATACCAGTCTACAACCTCTGTTTGGGTTAATTCAGGGTCTGATATTAAATTGTGTGTATCCGATTTGAGAAGTGGGACCCGAGGGTTTCCGCCGCCAGAAATAATATCTATACCAGTGGTCTGGAATTTCCCTTTACCACTGTTTATATTAGTAAATCCTGTTGGTAGCACTATGTTCATCAATTCCATATTTGATAAACCAATTCCATTCGTATTATCGCCACATTTAAATATTGTGGTAACCTCATCTGGCAGTGGAGTAATATAGCCTCTTATCCCGCCTCCCATTAGTGAAATTTTCGCTGTTTCTGCACCAGAGGTTTCAAAAGGAATTCCATTCAATTTGTTCGAGTTGTTGTTGAATTCAATGTATGTTCCATATGTTTCAACACGGCCAGCGGTAACAACTATGATCCTCCCCATATAATCCAGTGATCCACCATACACTCGTATCGCACCATCAGCATTGTCATTGCGTATACCTGTGCCACTTGAAGTTGAAATGGTCGATGCGTGATATTCTATTGCTTCGCCGTAGTTTGAGTAACCAGATGGCATCCATATATGATTGGTACAGCGGGTAATACTCCTTCCCCAGTGTTTTATAATATATGCATTTTGACGGTATGAATCGCCAGTTCTGAATCCCATAGTACCAAGACTTCTGGTTGTGAAAGATGCTATGGCACGTGTGGGATTATGGTAAATTATTGCATCAACATTACTGGTAGCCCCTGGGCCAAGACAAAAAATATCACGTATTTTATCCGTGTAAATGTTTCCAATATTGTTAATACTGGATGCGCCGGAGTTATACAGACGTAGCCAGTAATTACCATCAACATCAGGAATGCTTGTGGCATCGATTGTACAAACACCACCCTCACCAACCAAAGAGACCCACGCAAGGTCAATATCAGTTTGGGGGGCAATCCATGGCTCGAATGCTTTTGAAAGACGAATCTCAGTTGCTTTTTTAATGTTTGTATTGACGTAATTTACAGCAGCTACCAATTCATCACGAGACTTTACCCGAATGTATCCTTCGCGAAGGAAATCGCCGAGGAAAACCTCAGCTCCTGTAATGTCGTCGTAGATGATCGAGTCAGCATTTAAATTGTCTGAAATACCTTCATTCATTATCTAACCCTCAGATTTTAATAAATATTGCATTAGGTGCGGTTTGCATAGGATCACTCCTCAACTAACCACATGTCAGATTCTTCAAACATCTCTTCAAGCATGCGATTCAGTCGCTCTTTCTCCGTTTTTGTGCAGTCACTGTTTAACGCGTTTGTCTGCATTGGCTTAACCTTCACCTCTGCATCAGGGAAAACTCGATGTACTCGCTTAGTCAGTTCAGCCAGTATGATTTGTTGAGCGCCCGGCAACCCCTGGACATTGCGCTTGTCATAAACGAGCTCCACAAACATCTTTAATACCTCTTTACTGGGTTCGAATACAGTAATTATACTGTACAAATAAACAGTATCAAGGGGAGTTCATAATGGGATTTATATCATCAGTAAAGCTGGCTTTGATGACTGTCCGGTGATGTGATGTTTGCTCTAGTTGATGTGAACAGCTTCTATGCGAGCTGCGAAACCATTTTCAGGCCGGATCTGCGAGGTAAGCCGGTTGTTGTATTGTCCAAAAACGATGGGTGCGTGATAGCGCGTTCTGCTCAAGCCAAGAAGCTTGGCATCAAGATGGGGACCCGTACTTCAAATGCAAAGACCAGTTCCGCCGGCATGGCGTGGTTTGCTTCAGTTCGAACTATGAACTCTACGCGGATATGAGCAACCGGGTCATGACGATACTTGAGGAAATGTGCCCCAGAGTTGAAATCTACAGCATCGACGTGACCTTTTGCGATCTCACTGGTATACGTAATTGCCGTGTGCTGGAAGAGTTCGGGCATGAGCTGAAAGATACCGTTTACCGCAATACCAGGCTCCCGGTCAGGGTAGGGATCGCACAAACAAAGACGCTGGCAAAACTCGCCAATCCTGCGGCGAAAACATGGAAAGCTACTGGCGGAGTTGTCGACCTGTCGAATGTGGAAAGACAGCGCAAACTGATGGCGTTGCTTCCGGTGGATGAGGTTTGGGGTGTTGGCCGCCGTATCAGCAAAAAGCTTGAGGCTATGGTGATAAAAACCGTCCTGCAGCTAGCTGATACGGATATCCGCTTTATCCGCAAACACTTCAACGTGGTGCTTGAGAGAACTGTCCGGGAGCTTCGCGGCGAGCCGTGTCTTGAACTGGAAGAGTTTGCGTCAGTGAAACAGGAAATTGTCTGCAGCCGGTCGTTCGGGGAGCGCATTACCACCTATGAACAAATGCGCCAGGCTATCTGTTCATATGCGGCCAGAGGCGCAGAGAAACTTCGTGGTGAGCATCAGTATTGTCGTTATAACTCCGCCTTTGTGAAGACATCTCCCTTCGCGCTGAAGGAAAAATACTACGGCAACAGCGGGTCCATTAAGTTACTGACGCCCACGCAAGATAGTAGGGATATCATCAATGCCGCGGTGAAGTGCCTGGATGCGATATGGGTCGACGGGCACAGGTATCAGAAGGCGGGGATCATGCTCGGTGATTTCTATAGCCAGGATGTCGCGCAGTTGAACCTGTTCGACGAGAATGCGCCAAGGCAGAACAGTGAGAAACTGATGGAAGTTCTCGACCAACTCAACGCAAAGGACGGTAGGGGAACTCTGTATTTTGCTGGACAGGGGATCCAGGCCACCTGGCAGATGAAAAGGGAAATGCTATCCCCGCGCTATACTACGAGGTTCTGTGACCTGCTCAAAGTTAGATGATTCGGCTATTAACGGGAGTGGTCATGCTACTACAGTCCGCTTAGAGCGAGGAGTGGACGAAACACCTGACAATGTCAGATAAGTGCAGCTCTGTTAGTTTACAGGGCTGCACGCCAATTTAGCTGAAGCCTTATTTATTGAGTCCAGATATAACCTTTTTTGCACTCAGCAGAGAGAGCAACGGGGCAACAGCCATCGCTGCAAACAGCAGCCATGCAGCAGATGATGCGCCTTCCTGCCCTCCGGGCATTGACAATCCACCTGCATTCGCCAGCATACCAGCGACAGTTGAACCAAGCGCAGTGGCAAACAGCTGGACGGTGGTAATTGACGTAGCCGCCGCATCCTGTTCGTCAGCGGGTGCAAACTGGAGGATACGCGTCAGTAAATGCGGCCAGCCCAGCCCGATCCCAAACCCTACCAACGTCAGGCCCAGGCCAATTAAGAAGAGTACTATCCAGTCTCCTCCGGTAGAACGGGGGGTACTGAGAGCCAGTACCATCATGCCTGCTAACACCAATACCGGGCCAGCAGCGATTGCGCGTTTAATGTTCCGCCCTTGCCAGCCGGAACTCCAGATTTCCGAAACCGTCCAGCCTGCGGCCATCAGAGCTGCCAGGTATCCAGAGATCAACGGCGTCTGCCCATGCAGGATTTGTAAGAAATAGGGAATAAAAGTTTCGCTCGTCATGCCAATGATCAGCAGCCCCATCGTGATGTAGAGCGCCAGCAAAGGCGAATTCAACCGCAGCGCATCACGCGGCAACAGGCGAATTTCACTGGTAAATTCCCGACGTATCAGTAACAGAATCAGCACAACCGCAACGCTGATTCCCGCCACATTGATCGCTACATCAGGTGACATGCCTCCTGTGCTTACAGCCATGACTGCAGCGACCAGCAGCAGTAGCTGCATCAGCGGGGGCTTGCTTACAGGAAGGTCGGCTTCACGCTTGTGCGCGGGAAAGACGAGCCAGACCAGCAGCATATAGAGCAGCGTGACAGGCACCAGTATGCCAAACGCAGCGCGCCAGGCATTCATCTCCGCAAATATTCCGCCTGCTGCAGGACCCAGCAGCGTCGCGACGCCCCACATACCAGAGATAAGTGCCATCGCGCGAGGCCAGAGCTTTTCGTCAAAAAGTGCATAAATCATGGCATAGCAGAGCGCAAACAAAAAACCACCGCCGAGGCCCTGTAGCGCCCGACCGGCCAGCATAACAGGCATAGTCTGCGCCAGCGCGCAGACTATGCTGCCTGCGATAAATAACATAACCGCGACCAAATAGGCTTTGCGCGCTCCCATCAGGGCCAGCAGCCGTGAAGTCAGTGCGGAACCTAGGATGGAGGCCACTACAAAAAGCGTCGTATTCCATGAATAGAGTTCAAGACCACCTATTTCATTAACCACAGAGGGAAGTACAGTGGTCGCGATGTAAATATTGATCGCATGTAGCGCTACTCCTCCTGAAAGCGCAATAGAGAAAAACAGGTTTCTACCACCCAGTAAATCATTCCAGCTTCCTTCCTGTACTGACGACATATAAGCCTCCCGGCATGCGTTGCGTCAAATGTCCTGTTGCTGGTTGCAATAGGATCCGTTACATTAATAAAACAAGATATCACTTGGATTATTGAGAGGGGGTGAATTAATTTGTCAAGCAATCGCTTGTTAAATAGCGCTGAGAAGGCATCTGCGACCCCCGAGCGCCTCCTTTATCTGCTTAAAACGCGTGGGCCACAGCAGTCTGTGGAAGCGGGGGAAACACTAGGCATGACAGCCGAGGCAGCGCGCCAGCAGCTTGCTAAACTTGCTTCGGCAGGTCTGGTGGAAACCTACTCTCAGAGCAAAGGGGTTGGCCGCCCCAGTCAGTTCTGGACACTGACTCAGGCGGGGCATAACCGCTTTCCGGATACGCACTCCACATTGACAATCCAGCTACTGGACACAGTGCGTCACGCCTTTGGCGAGGAGGCGATTGACCGTCTGATTGATCTGCGCGAGCAGACCAGCAGGGAGAATTATCTACGGGAACTGGGGGAGGCGGCCAGCCTCAGAGAACGGGTTGCGCGTCTGGCATTAATACGTTCGCAGGAAGGTTATATGGCGGACTATGAAGAGCTGGCGGATGGAACCTTGCTTTTTATCGAAAATCACTGCCCAATCTGTGCTGCCGCTGCAGCCTGTCAGGGGTTTTGTCGTGCTGAATTAACATTGTTCAGAGAAGTACTTGGCGCAAAAGTAGAGCGGACAGAGCATATTTTAAATGGGGCTAGACGCTGCGCTTATACTATTAGCGGGCATGCTGATTAAACCTTCAGACTGACTGAGCGCGGTTGATAAGGTACTGAAAAATGAAATCCGGTTATCCCTTTCATAAATTGAGCATCGCTTGTGGCAGGGTAGTCTGATTTTTCAGCTACCTGATAATTAAGGTAATCTGGCATAGGTAACGTCCGCTTAAGGCACATTGCGGACGTTATCAATTTATGGGAACTCAATAGCCTTGATTAATTCTGACCCCTGGTTTTTCACGTCACCAATGGCACGTGAAACAGGGTGCCAAGTAAAATGGTCAGCTGACATGGAACCATCGGCAGCTATTTCTTCGGCCTCTTTCCCTCCTATATCTTGTCTCATCCATTCCCTGGCTGCTTCTGGTGACAGTACCACTGGGCGGCGGTCGTGAATATCTACCAGTCCTTTATCTGCTGCTGCAGTGACAATCAGAAAACCTTCGGCTTCATCTCCACGTTCAAACGGTGTACTCCCGATTGCCGCCATGAATATAGGCTGGTCATCGGCACGATGGATGAAGTAGGGCTGCTTCTTGTCGCCTTCCTTCTTCCATTCGAACCAACCATCAGCAAAGCAGATCGCCCGGCCATGTTGCCAGAGAGGTTTAAACATTCTGCTGGTGGCCGCCGTTTCGACGCGTGCGTTAATCAGAGGTGGTTTATCCCTCCATCCTGGCGCATAACCCCAGAAGACAGGATCGATATGCAATTGTTCGTCGCGTTCGCTCAGAAGCAAAACTTTGGTACTGGGCGCGACGTTGTATCGACCAATCGGCTCCGGGTCATATGCGATGTCACGATCGGCTTCATCGGCAAGATAGGAAAGATAATCTTCACGGGTCATTGACTGGGAAAAGCGTCCGCACATATCAACCTCCAGTGGTCAGACTGAAAGTATAGAAGAGGGAAGAGGGGTTGAAATGAGGTAATAAGGACTCATATATAAAGTCCACAATGAAAGTGTGCAGTTAATGCCGTTACCGCGCTTTTACAATTTATCAAGGGCGTGTACTATTGAGGCTCGTTATCAGCAGGCGAAGGTAGGTACATTTGGGAAGTTGTACATCCTGATGTACACAGTTTGCAGAGTGAAGCAAATAAAGCCATCTAACCTGATGATATAGTTAATTTATTTAGTTTTGTATGTGCTCTTTCGTGTGGGGCACCACTGCAAATAAGGACATAAAATGCCTGTAATTACGCTTCCTGATGGCAGCCAACGCCATTTCGACCACGCAGTTAGCCCGATGGATGTTGCTCTGGATATCGGTCCAGGCCTGGCGAAAGCCACCATCGCCGGACGTGTTAACGGTGAGCTGGTTGATGCCTGCGACCCGATCGAAAATGATTCCACGCTTTCTATTATCACCGCAAAAGATGAAGACGGTCTGGAGATCATTCGTCACTCCTGTGCGCACCTGTTAGGTCATGCGATCAAGCAGCTGTGGCCGAACACTAAAATGGCCATTGGCCCGGTTGTCGACAACGGTTTTTACTATGATGTCGATCTGGACCACACCCTGACTCAGGAAGACATCGACGCGCTCGAAAAACGTATGCACGAGCTCGCCGAGAAAAACTATGATGTCATCAAGAAGAAAGTCAGCTGGCACGAAGCGCGTGAAACCTTCGTGAAGCGCGGCGAAACCTATAAAGTTTCCATTCTTGACGAAAACATCGGCCATGATGACAAGCCAGGCTTGTATCATCACGAAGAATATATCGATATGTGCCGTGGCCCGCACGTACCGAATATGCGTTTCTGCCATCACTTCAAACTGATGAAAACCGCTGGCGCGTACTGGCGTGGCGACAGCAACAATAAAATGTTGCAGCGTATCTACGGTACCGCGTGGGCAGATAAAAAAGCGCTGAACGCCTACCTGCAGCGTCTGGAAGAAGCCGCTAAGCGTGACCACCGTAAAATCGGGAAACAGCTAGACCTGTATCATATGCAGGAAGAAGCGCCGGGTATGGTGTTCTGGCACAATGACGGCTGGACCATCTTCCGTGAACTGGAAACTTTCGTTCGCTCGAAGCTGAAAGAGTATCAGTATCAGGAAGTCAAAGGCCCGTTCATGATGGACCGTGTGCTGTGGGAAAAAACCGGCCACTGGGACAACTACAAAGATGCGATGTTCACCACCTCTTCTGAGAACCGTGAATACTGCATTAAGCCGATGAACTGCCCGGGTCACGTGCAGATCTTCAACCAGGGGTTGAAATCTTACCGCGATCTGCCGCTGCGTATGGCTGAATTCGGTAGCTGCCACCGTAATGAGCCGTCGGGTGCGCTGCATGGTCTGATGCGCGTTCGCGGCTTTACTCAGGATGATGCGCATATCTTCTGTACTGAAGATCAGGTTCGCGATGAAGTGAACGCCTGTATTCGTATGGTTTATGATATGTACAGCACCTTTGGCTTCGAGAAAATCGTCGTCAAGCTGTCTACTCGCCCGGAAAAACGTATCGGTAGCGATGAGACCTGGGATCGCGCGGAAGCGGATCTGGCGGTGGCGCTGGAAGAAAACAACATCCCATTTGAATATCAACTGGGCGAAGGGGCGTTCTACGGCCCGAAAATTGAATTTACCCTGTATGACTGCCTCGATCGTGCATGGCAGTGCGGTACTGTACAGCTGGACTTCTCCCTGCCGCAGCGTTTAAGCGCCTCTTATGTTGGCGAAAACAACGAGCGTCAGGTACCGGTAATGATTCACCGCGCGATTCTCGGCTCGCTGGAGCGCTTCATCGGCATCCTGACCGAAGAGTTCGCTGGCTTCTTCCCAACCTGGCTTGCGCCAGTGCAGGTAGTGGTCATGAATATTACTGATTCTCAGTCTGAATACGTTAACGAATTGACGCGTAAACTACAAAATGCGGGCATTCGCGTAAAAGCGGACTTGAGAAATGAGAAGATTGGCTTTAAAATCCGCGAGCACACTTTACGTCGTGTCCCGTATATGTTGGTCTGTGGCGACAAAGAAGTCGAAGCCGGCAAAGTGGCCGTGCGTACCCGTCGCGGTAAAGACCTCGGCAGCATGGACGTAAATGAAGTGATCGAGAAGCTGCAACAAGAGATTCGCAGCCGCAGTCTTCAACAACTGGAGGAATAAGGTATTAAAGGCGGAAAACGAGTTCAAACGGCACGTCCGAATCGTATTAATGGCGAGATTCGCGCCCAGGAAGTTCGCTTAACTGGTCTGGAAGGTGAGCAGCTGGGTATTGTGAGTCTGAGAGAAGCTATCGAAAAGGCTGAAGAGGCTGGAGTAGATTTAGTTGAAATCAGCCCTAACGCCGAACCGCCAGTTTGTCGTATCATGGACTACGGCAAGTTCCTTTATGAAAAGAGTAAGTCTTCTAAGGAACAGAAGAAGAAGCAGAAAGTTATCCAGGTTAAGGAAATTAAATTCCGCCCTGGTACTGATGAAGGTGACTATCAGGTAAAACTCCGCAGCCTGATTCGCTTTCTCGAAGATGGCGATAAGGCCAAGATCACGCTGCGTTTCCGCGGTCGTGAGATGGCCCACCAGCAGATCGGTATGGAAGTGCTTAATCGCGTGAAAGACGATCTGGTTGAACTGGCAGTAGTCGAATCCTTCCCAACGAAGATCGAAGGCCGCCAGATGATCATGGTGCTCGCTCCGAAGAAGAAACAGTAAGGCCATCAAGTAACATTCCGGTGGGCTTCGGCTCACTGGCTTGTTCGCCTTTGTTTCGTTTATTAACAATGCGAAGTGGAAGTTATTAAAATGCCAAAAATTAAGACCGTACGCGGTGCTGCAAAGCGCTTCAAAAAAACCGGTAAAGGTGGTTTTAAGCACAAGCACGCTAACCTGCGTCACATTCTGACCAAAAAAGCTACCAAGCGTAAACGTCACCTGCGTCCGAAAGCCATGGTTTCCAAAGGCGATCTGGGCCTGGTAATCGCGTGCCTGCCGTACGCATAAGTCGTTAACCCTTTTAACTTTTTAATTAGAATAGATACAGGAGAGCACATATGGCTCGCGTAAAACGTGGTGTAGTTGCCCGTGCACGTCACAAGAAAATTTTGAAACAAGCTAAAGGTTACTACGGTGCGCGTTCTCGCGTATACCGCGTTGCCTTCCAGGCTGTTATCAAAGCTGGTCAGTACGCTTATCGTGACCGTCGTCAGAAAAAGCGTCAGTTCCGCCAACTGTGGATTGCGCGTATCAACGCAGCAGCACGTCAGAACGGTATTTCTTACAGCAAATTCATCAACGGCCTGAAAAAAGCCTCTGTTGAAATCGACCGTAAGATCCTGGCTGACATCGCCGTATTCGACAAATTAGCGTTCACCGCTCTGGTCGAAAAAGCGAAAGCAGCTCTGGCATAAGCCAGTTGAAAGAGGGAGCTTGTCTCCCTCTTTTCGTTTCAACACTATCAATACATTGACTTTTATCCGTGCAGGCTTTTCAATACAGGTCTGACATTTCTTACCAGACAAGGTAATGCAAGCATGAATGCTGCTATTTTCCGCTTCTTTTTTTACTTTAGCACCTGAACTCAGGAGGCTAGCGCGTGAAAGAAGAAACGGAAAACAGCGCCAGAAAGCCTCCCCTGTGGAGGCTTTTTTCGTATATAGATTCGGGATATTTATTTCACTAAAACCGGTGTCTGCACCGACATAATGAGGAAAACCATGTCACATCTCGCAGAGCTGGTTGCCAGTGCCAAGGCAGCCATTAACGAGGCATCAGATGTTGCCGCGCTGGACAACGTCCGCGTTGAATATCTGGGTAAAAAAGGGCATCTGACCCTGCAAATGACCACCCTGCGTGAGTTGCCGCCGGAAGAGCGTCCGGCAGCGGGTGCGGTCATTAACGAAGCGAAAGAGCAGGTGCAGCAGGCGCTGAACGCGCGTAAGGCTGAACTGGAAGGCGCCGCGCTCAATGCCCGTCTGGCCGCAGAGACCATCGACGTCTCGCTGCCGGGTCGCCGCATCGAAAACGGCGGTTTACATCCGGTTACCCGCACCATCGATCGTATCGAAAACTTCTTCGGCGAACTCGGCTTCACCGTGGCGACAGGCCCGGAAATCGAAGATGATTATCATAACTTCGATGCGCTGAACATTCCGGGTCACCATCCGGCGCGCGCTGACCACGATACCTTCTGGTTCGATGCGACCCGTCTGCTGCGTACTCAGACCTCTGGCGTGCAGATCCGCACCATGGAAAACCAGCAGCCGCCAATTCGTATTATCGCGCCGGGCCGCGTCTATCGTAACGATTACGATCAGACCCACACCCCGATGTTCCATCAGATGGAAGGTCTGATTGTCGATAAGAACATCAGCTTCACCAATCTGAAGGGTACCCTGCACGATTTCCTGAATAACTTCTTCGAAGAAGATCTGCAGGTACGATTCCGTCCGTCCTACTTCCCGTTCACCGAACCGTCTGCAGAAGTTGACGTTATGGGTAAAAACGGTAAATGGCTGGAAGTACTGGGCTGCGGCATGGTGCACCCGAACGTTCTGCGTAACGTCGGCATCGATCCGGAAGTTTACTCCGGCTTCGCCTTCGGCATGGGCATGGAGCGTCTGACCATGCTGCGTTATGGCGTGACCGATTTGCGCGCATTTTTCGAAAACGATCTGCGTTTCCTCAAACAGTTTAAATAAGGGCAGGACAGAACAATGAAATTCAGTGAACTGTGGTTACGCGAATGGGTTAACCCGGCGATCGACAGCGAAGCGCTGTCCGATCAGATTACCATGGCGGGTCTGGAAGTTGACGGCGTTGAGCCGGTTGCCGGTAGCTTCAACGGCGTGGTCGTCGGTGAAGTGGTCGAGTGCGGCCAGCATCCGAATGCTGACAAACTGCGCGTTACTAAAGTCAATGTCGGCGGCGAGCGTCTGCTGGACATCGTCTGCGGCGCGCCAAACTGCCGTCAGGGGCTGAAGGTGGCCGTCGCGACTATTGGCGCCGTACTGCCGGGCGATTTTAAAATTAAAGCGGCGAAACTGCGCGGCGAACCGTCGGAAGGGATGCTGTGCTCTTTCTCCGAGCTGGGTATTTCCGACGACCATAGCGGTATCATCGAACTGCCGGCCGATGCGCCGATCGGTACCGATATTCGCGAATACCTCAAGCTTGACGATAACACCATTGAAATCAGCGTTACGCCAAACCGCGCCGACTGCCTGGGTATCATCGGCGTGGCGCGCGATGTCGCTGTGCTGAACAAAGCGCCGCTGAACGCGCCGGAAATCACTCCGGTTGCCGCCACCATCGATGACGTGCTGCCGATTCAGGTTGACGCGCCGCAGGCGTGCCCGCGCTATCTGGGCCGCGTGGTGAAAGGCATCAACGTCAAAGCGCCAACCCCGCTGTGGATGAAAGAGAAACTGCGTCGCTGCGGTATCCGCTCCATCGATGCGGTGGTTGACGTGACCAACTACGTGCTGCTTGAGCTGGGCCAGCCGATGCACGCCTTTGACCGCGACCGTATTGACGGCGGTATCGTGGTGCGGATGGCGAAAGAGGGCGAAACGCTGGTGCTGCTGGACGGCTCTGAAGCTAAGCTCGACAGCGATACGCTGGTCATTGCTGACCATAATAAAGCGCTGGCGATGGGCGGTATCTTCGGCGGCGAACATTCCGGCGTTAACGACGAAACCCAGAACGTGCTGCTGGAATGCGCGTTCTTCAGCCCGCTGTCTATCACCGGCCGCGCGCGCCGTCATGGCCTGCACACCGATGCATCCCACCGCTACGAGCGCGGCGTCGATCCGGCCCTGCAGTATAAAGCGCTGGAGCGTGCGACCTGTCTGCTGATCGACCTGTGCGGCGGTGAAGCCGGTCCGATTATCGATGTGACCAACGAAGAGACGCTGCCAAAACGCGCCACCATCACCCTGCGCCGCAGCAAGCTGGATCGCCTGATTGGCCATCATATTGATGACGCGCAGGTGAGCGATATTCTGCAGCGCCTGGGTTGCGAAGTGACCGTTGGTCAGGACGAGTGGCAGGCCGTTGCGCCAAGCTGGCGTTTCGATATGGAGATCGAAGAAGACCTGGTTGAAGAAGTGGCCCGTGTCTACGGCTACAACAACATTCCTGACGAGCCGGTACAGGCGGGTCTGATCATGGGTACTCACCGTGAAGCGGACCTGTCGCTGAAGCGCGTGAAAACGCTGCTGAACGACAAAGGTTATCAGGAAGTCATTACCTACAGCTTTGTTGACCCGAAAGTACAGCAGCTAATCCATGCCGGTGAAGAAGCGCTGATTCTGCCAAGCCCGATCTCCAGTGAAATGTCGGCGATGCGCCTGTCGCTGTGGACCGGTCTGTTGGGCACCGTCGTCTACAACCAGAACCGCCAACAGAGCCGCGTACGCATCTTTGAGAGCGGTCTGCGCTTCGTGCCGGATACGCAGGCGCCGCTGGGCATTCGTCAGGATGTGATGCTGGCCGGGGTGATTAGCGGTAACCGCTACGAAGAGCACTGGAACCTGGCAAAAGAAACCGTCGATTTCTATGATTTGAAAGGCGATCTGGAATCCGTTCTTGACCTGACCGGTAAATTAGCCGATATCGAATTCCGCGCAGAAGCGGCTACCGCACTGCATCCGGGACAATCCGCGGCGATTTATCTGAAAGGTGAACGCATTGGTTTCATTGGGGTTGTTCATCCGGAACTGGAACGTAAACTGGATCTCAACGGCCGCACTCTGGTGTTTGAAATTGAGTGGAACAAGCTTGCAGACCGCGTGGTGCCTCAGGCGCGCGAAATTTCCCGCTTCCCGGCGAACCGTCGCGATATCGCGGTACTGGTCGCGGAAAACGTCCCTGCAGCCGATGTTTTGGCCGAATGTAAGAAAGTTGGCGTAAATCAGGTAGTTGGCGTAAACTTATTTGACGTGTACCGTGGTAAGGGTGTGGCGGAAGGCTTTAAGAGCCTTGCGATTAGCCTGATCCTTCAGGATACCAGCCGTACACTCGAAGAAGAGGAGATTGCCGCTACCGTTGCCAAATGTGTAGAGGCATTAAGAGAGCGATTCCAGGCATCATTGAGGGATTGAACCTATGGCGCTTACAAAAGCTGAAATGTCAGAATATCTGTTTGATAAGCTTGGGCTTAGCAAGCGGGATGCCAAAGAACTGGTAGAGTTGTTTTTCGAAGAGATCCGTCGTGCTCTGGAAAACGGAGAACAGGTAAAACTCTCCGGGTTTGGCAACTTCGATTTGCGTGATAAGAACCAACGCCCGGGACGTAACCCGAAAACGGGGGAAGATATTCCCATTACAGCCCGGCGTGTGGTGACCTTCAGACCCGGACAGAAGTTAAAAAGCCGTGTCGAAAACGCTTCACCCAGAGAGAAATAATCTGGACTGACTAATTAAAAAGGCCGCTATGCGGCCTTTTTTCTTACCTAATTTATCTTACGCTTTTACGGCGGTGACCATGATCTCCACCAGAATATCTGGCCGCGCCATCTCGGCCTGAACGGCTGCCCGCGCCGGGCTATGACCTTCCGGCATCCACGCTACCCAGACCTCATTGAACGCGGCAAAATCGCGTGAGATATCTTTAAGCCAGATCTGTGCGGAAAGGATGTGCTGCTTGTCGCTACCGGCGGTAGCCAGCAGGGCGTCGATCTTCTCCAGAACTTCACGGGTTTGCAGCGCAATATCATCAGTACTGCTTTTCGGCGTTTGTCCGGAGAGAAACACCAGGTTGCCGTACTCGACGCTGGCGGAAAGTCGGGGTTGCGGATTATTACGAATAATTGTCATGCGGATTGTTTCCATGTCAGACCATCTAAAGAAATTGCCGGCGCTTCGCCATCGAGGAGCGCTCCCAGTACCACGGCGCTGCCGGCCGCGAGGGTAAAACCGAGGCTGCCCTGGCCGAGATTCATCCACAGATTCTGGTATCCGGCACGCCCCAGCATCGGTGGGCCCGCGGGCGTCGACGGGCGCATACCGGTCCAGGCTTCAGCCTCATCCAGTCCCTGCAGTTCGGGAAAGCTGCTAGCGACGATTTTCTTCAGCGCCTGAACGCGGCTATCACGTAGTTCATCGCCGTCGTAACCGATATCCACCATCGCCGCGATGCGTAACCGATCGCCCAGGCGGGCGTAAACGATTTTGTGTCCGTAGTCGGTCACGCTGATATCCGGCGCGATCCCGGATTGGTTAGGGTAGGGAAGGGTCAGGCTGTATCCCTTCAGCGCGCACAGCGGCACGCGCACGCCCAGATGACCCAGCAGCGGGCCGCTGCCGTTGCCGGCGGCGACGACATAATCATCGCCGGTTATCGTACCGCGGCTGGTCTCAAGTGAACTGATGCGCCCGTCGCGCTTATTGAGCCGCAGCACCTCGCAGTGGGTGAGCAGGCTGAAATTGCTGCTGGCATTGAGTTTGTCGAGCAGCGCGAGACAGAATTTATGGCAGTCTGCCGTTTCATCTCCTGGCGAATAAATCCCGCCCTGTAGCGAATGGCTGATGTGTTCCAGCGCCGGTTCAAGCTGCAGGCAGGCTTCGGCGCTCAGCGCATGCTGGTATTGGGGGTTAATCCCTTTTGCCGCTTTATGAAAATCATATTCCCGGCGATGGATGATGAGTTTGCCGCTACGCCGCCAGTGAAAATCAGCAAGATTATCTTCATCAAGCCACGACTGCATGACCTGACGGCTGAGCAGTGATAAACGTAAAATATGATCGCCGTTAATTTTGTTGCTTTGGCTATTGCAGGCGCGCAGAAACTGCAACAGCCAGCGCCACTGCTGGAAAGACATTTGCAGGCGCATATTCAGCGGTGAATCGGCTTTGCCCATCCATTTAATTCCCTGCAGGGGAACGCCGCGGTCGGCAAGCGGCGCCACGTAGCGGTAGCTTAATTGCCCGCCGTTGGCGAAACTGGTGGCGCTGCCCGGCTCGGCGTTGCGCTCCAGTAGCTGCACCTGGTGTCCGCTCTTAATTAATACCCAGGCGGTGGCCAGCCCCACCACGCCGCCGCCGATAATCACAATGCGTTTTTTCATAACCTGATATATCCACCGCTGATAAATATCTTGCGGTTATGTCAAAGCATTTACCCCAGCGGCGCAATTGACTTTTTATGGTCAGGGTATAACTGCAGGTTAATTTCTTTGAGCTGTTGGCGCAGCTGTTTACACAGAAAATCGACAAATTTCTGCGTGATTGGGCTGAGTGAAACATCGGCGCGACGCAGCAGGCAAAGGTTGATTTTCATCGGCGGCGTAATCGGGTGAATCATCTCCGGCGACAAATTATGCCGCGCCGAGAAGATATCGGTGATACTGCAGCCGATGCCGCGCTTCACGAACTCGGTGGCCATGTAGTAGGTCTGCACATTAAGCCGGGTAGTGGAAAAATCACGGCGGGTGGCGATGGCGGCAGAGAGCGAATGCGGCCCCGGCGAGATCCAGCGCTGCTGATCGATCTCTTTGATGTCCACCGCGCCTTGTCGGTAGTCGCGGTCGATATAGACCAGCGGCACTTCGGCAATCAGGGTGGTGATGATCTCCCCCTGCTGGACCGGCTGCAGCGTCAGCGCTAAATCTATTTCGCGCAGATCCAATTTCTTGACCAACGTCTCAGTATGCTCGGTGGTTAAGGTCATCACCAGATTACTGTTTTGCTGATAAAAATCGGTCACCAGCTCCGGCACCAGGCTTAATCCGAGGCTTGGTAAACAGCCTAAGGTGATTTTGGCGCGCGGATCGCGGGCCAGATTATCCGCCAGCAGGCGCAGGTTATCGAGATCCTGATAAATGCTCTGCGCTTTTTCAAAAAGTGTGAGCGCTTCGCTACTTGGCAGCAGCTTGCCCCGTACCCGCTGAAACAGCTTAAAACCGAGCTTAAGCTCGGCGTTTTTTAACGCTTTACTGGCGGCTGGCTGGGAGATATTCAGCGATTCCGCCGCACGTGAAAGAGAGCCGCAAGTCATCACGGCGTAGAAGATTTCCAGATGGCGCAGTTTCATGAACAGTTAACTCAGGGTTATAGCTTGCCGATAAAAAGTCATTTTCTACTAACACTAAATTAACATAAATTTAATCGCCAATCAGCGCTCCGGTTACATATTGTGCTGCTGGTACCGTCTTCAGACGGACTTTTACGTTCTCAGAACCATTCCCTTTGTTCCCTACAAACCCTCAGGCCATCGAGCCAATAATGATAACGAGGGGGGATATTTTCTGAGCAGGCCCGAATACGCCAACCTGCAAGTGCGGTCGGTTTTAATGGCTTTAAGGAGTTATATGAGTGACTCAACGCTCGCTGGCAATACCCTCGCCAGACGAAATATCACAAGAAAAAACGTTATTATTGGCCTGTTATTGGTGATTTTTGTGTTGACCGCGTGGTGGTGCCATGGCCGGCCGAGTAATGAACTCGGCCTGTTGGGTTTTACGCCATTAGTGGCGTTAGCGGTGCTGTCGCTGGTCGGCGTCGACATTGTTCTGGCGGTGATTTCTTCGATTATTATCGCCATGATTATGACCTCCACCGGATTGCCGGAAATGGGCACCATGCTGGCGAAATCCACCGGTTCATTTATCGCCACCGTCGGGCTGATTATTATGCTCGGCGCCGGGGTGGGCGAAGTCGCCACCCGTACCGGCGCCGCGGTTGAGTTAGTGAAATTTGTCGTTCACCGCATCGGCCTGTCCAGCCAGACCCGAGTGAAGTTTGGCATTGTGGTGTCCTCGATTTTAATCTGCGGCTCGCTGGGGACGATGGCCGGTGGTAACGCGATTATTGTCGCGGTAATCATCCCGGTAGCGGCAGCGGTACGCCTGACTCCGCCAACGGTAGCCGCGCTGATGATGACCGCCGGCTCCGTGGGTTTGTTTACCGGGCCGTTTACCCCTAGCACCGTGACTATCCTGAGCCTTGGTGGATTAAGCTATCCGGATTATCTGCTGTACGTGGGGCTGCCGATGAGCGCGGTGACGTTGCTGGCCGGCTGGGTGATGGCGGGACGGATCCAGAAGATGACCGAAGGCAAACTACGCTATGAAGTCGATCTCACGGAGAAGCCAACAGAAGCACTGAGCGCCGCGCAGCTGCGTCGGCGTAAGCTCAGCGCGCTGGCCTTCGCGGCAACGATTATTGTGATGGCGGTAATTGGCGTGGTGATTAAAGCCGGATTCAGCTTTGCGATTATCGTGATGCTGCTGGTGGCCCTGATTACCGGGCTGGTGGGCGGCCTGCGCCCGACGCAGATCCTGCAGGCGCTGTACCACGGTTGTGGCCGTCTGGTGTGGATGTTTATCCTCTACTGGCTGTATAACCCGATCCTGGAGCTGATGGATGGTCTTCATGCCTACCAAGGGCTGCTCGACTATACCCAGCCGCTGCTGGAAGGCATTTCGCCTGCCTGGTTGTGCTTTTGCATCTTCGCTTTCAATATTATTGGCCACGTACCGGGGGCGGCGGTGGCGCAGATGACCTTCACCCACAAAATATTCGGCCCGATGCTGATGGCCGCTGGCGTACCGCCGCAGGGAACGACTGCGGTGCTGCTGGCCTCTTCGCAGGTCGACTGGTTTGGCCCATTCCCCTCTTCGGATATGTTTGGTCAGATGGGGCTGGCGCAATCTACCCATCTGAAATATATGCTTTATAACGGCTGGGCGATTGTGGTGGCGAATATCATTCTCTTCGCGCTACTGTTCCAGATACTGGTGTAACTTCCGTTTTCACGCAGGCGTCCTGGCGAGCACTGACGTCTGCGTGAAGATTGCTCTGCGTTTTTCCTTTTCTCCCCGCCATCGCCACCGTAAAATCAATCACCTCGCTCACTTGTCTCCGGGACTTATGCAGACCTTCGCCGATATTCAACAGCGCCATAACCGTCGTTGGCTAACCGCCTTAACGCTGATCCTACTTGTCACATTGACAATTAGCCTGTGCGCCGGTGACCAATGGATCGCGCCGCAGGAGTGGTTTAGCGCTAAAGGCGAGCTGTTTATCTGGCAAATCCGTCTGCCGCGCACGCTGGCGGTGCTGTTAGTGGGGGCGGCGCTGGCGCTTTCCGGGGCGATCATGCAGGCGCTATTTGAAAACCCGTTGGCGGAACCGGGTCTGCTTGGTGTTTCTAACGGCGCGGGCGTTGGGCTGATTGCCGCCGTGCTGTTAGGTCACGACGTGTTACCCATGTGGGCGCTGGGGCTGTGCGCCATCGCCGGCGCGCTGCTGATTACCTTTATTCTGCTCCGTTTCGCCCGACGTCACCTGTCCACCAGCCGTCTGCTGCTGGCAGGGGTGGCGCTCGGCATTATTTGTAGCGCGTTGATGACCTGGGCGGTCTATTTCTCAACGTCTTTTGATCTGCGCCAGCTGATGTACTGGATGATGGGCGGTTTTGGCGGCGTCGACTGGCAGCAGCTGTGGCTGATGCTGGCGCTGCTACCGGTGCTGCTGTGGGTATGCTGGCAGTCGCAGCCGCTGAACTTACTGGCGTTGGGCGAAATCTCGGCGCGTCAGCTCGGCCTGCCGCTGTGGCTATGGCGAAAACTACTGGTGGTGGCCACCGGCTGGCTGGTCGGCGTCAGCGTGGCGCTGGCGGGAGCGATTGGCTTTATTGGTCTGGTGATCCCGCATATTTTACGTCTGTGCGGCCTGAGCGATCATCGGGTGCTGCTTCCCGCCTGCCTGTTAGCTGGCGCCAGCGCGCTGCTCGGCGCCGATATCATTGCCCGTCTGGCGTTATCGGCAGCGGAATTACCGATCGGCGTGGTGACGGCGACGCTGGGGGCGCCGGTATTCATCTGGTTGCTGCTGCGTTCGGGGCGGCGGGGGTAGGGAGACGCCGTCGTAATGGACGGCGTCGGGTGACGATTACCAGCCTTTGATGGCATCGCCTTTATAGACTTCCTGCGCTTTATCGGCGACTTCCTTGGTCTGGAAGGCCTCTTTCAGCTCCTGGATTTTCTTGCTGTCTTTATTGTCTTCGCGAGAGACAATCGCATTGACATAAGGTGAATCCGGGCCTTCCATAAACAGGCCATCGCGGGCGGCAGATAAACCGACCTGCGCCGAGAAATTTGTGTTGATGATGGCAAGCGTTACGTTCGGATCGTCGAGCGTACGGGTCAGCTGCGGAGTATCGACTTCAACAATCTTCAGGTGTTTTGGGTTATCAATGATATCCAGCGTAGTGGGCAGATAGCCTACGCCATCTTTCAACTTGATTAATCCTTGCGCCTGTAACAGCAGCAGGCTGCGGCCAAGCGTGGTGGTTTCGTTAGAGATAGAGACGGTCGCGCCGTCAGGCAGTTCGCTGATATTTTTGATTTTGCGCGAATAGGCGGCAATCGGGAAGACGAATGTTTTACCGACGATGGCGAATTTATAGCCGCGCTCTTTCGACTGCGCTTCGAGATAGGGCAGCGTCTGGAAGGCGTTGGCGTCGACATCTTTATTATTTAACGCTTCATTCGGCAGGACGTAATCATTGAAAGAGATAACCTCAACGTCGAGGTTATATTTGTCTTTTGCTACCTGCTCCACGACTTTCCAGATAGCTTCATCCGGGCCGGTATTGATCGCGACTTTAACCTTATCGTTATCGTCCGGAGAGCAGGCGGATAACAGCGCCACCGATGTGGCGATTAACACCGAGCTTAATAACTTCTTCATCTCTAAAAACTCTCATAAATTAACAAGTAACGAAACACTATTACATACTTTTCACACTGTACACTGATTTGTCCGCTGCGGATATTGAGAGGAATTCATGTTGCCGTCGACAAGCGCAGCGCTGTCACATCAAGCGACATTTGCCCGCGAATCAAAGTAGAATCAAGCGCGTTGAATCCGCTACAGTAGATAGGGATCTCCTTAACCTGCATTATTGACTGAGGGAAGGCTATGCAACACGACATTCTTAATACCGAAGTGACGACCATCGATGGCGAAAAAACCACCCTGGCGGCGTATGCCGGAAAGGTGCTGCTGATCGTCAACGTGGCCTCAAAATGCGGCCTCACGCCGCAGTATGAGCAACTGGAAGCGCTGCAAGAAGAGTTTGCCCCGCAGGGATTTAGCGTCCTTGGCTTCCCTTGTAATCAGTTTCTCGGCCAGGAGCCGGGCAGCGAAGAAGAGATTAAAACGTTCTGCAGCGTGACCTACGGCGTCACTTTCCCACTGTTCAGTAAAATTGACGTTAACGGCGAACATCGCGCGCCGCTGTATCAAAAACTGATTGCCGCCGCCCCGAAAGCCGTTGCGCCGGAAGGGAGCGGTTTTTATGAGCGGATGGCCAGTAAAGGCCGAGCGCCGCTGTACGTTGACGACATCCTGTGGAACTTTGAAAAATTCCTCGTGGGCCGCGATGGCCAGGTCATTCAGCGTTTCTCTCCGGACATGACGCCGGACGACCCGCAGCTACTGGCTGCGCTAAAAGGAGCATTAGCGCAATAATGCCGTTTTTGATGCAGCTACAGGATGTAGCGGAAGCGGGGCGGCTGTCGCCGTTTACCGCTGACGTTCGGCCCGGAGAGATAGTCCATCTGGTGGGGCCGAACGGCGCGGGCAAAAGTACCCTGCTGGCGCGGATGGCCGGGCTGACCACCGGACCCGGCCTGATTACGCTTAACCAGCGGGCGCTGGATAAGTGGCCCGCGGCGGAGCTTGCCCGCCATCGCGCCTATCTGAGCCAGCAGCAGCTCCCGCCCTTCGCAATGCCGGTGTGGCACTATCTGTCGTTACATATGCAGGATAGCGCCCCGCAGGGGTTGCTCAACGAGATCGCCGGGCAACTGGGGTTAAGCGATAAGCTGGGGCGCCAGGTCAACCAGATCTCCGGCGGCGAGTGGCAGCGGGTGCGTCTGGCGGCGGTGATCCTGCAGATTCACCGCCGCGCGAATCCAGCCGGCCAGCTGTTATTATTGGATGAACCGATGAACAGCCTTGATGTCGCGCAACAGGCGGCGCTGGATAGCGTGTTGGCGTCGCTATGCGGGCTGGGGATCGCTATCGTGATGAGCAGCCACGATCTCAACCATACGTTGCGACATGCGCAGAGGGTGTGGCTCATTTGTGGTGGGCAGATGATTGCCAGCGGGGAAACGTATGAGGTGCTGAGTGAGGAAAATTTGACCGCCGCTTATCATATCGCTTTCCAGCGTGTGGAAGTCGCGGGTCATCTTATGCTCGTGGCGTCACAGTAGCAGGTAAGGATCTTGCCTGTACGCCGCTAAACAGGCTAAATTATTGCAATAACAGGACAGGGAACAGAGGAATCGTCTGAGATGCGTTTGTGGTTCATTTTTATTGCGGCGATGGTGCTGGCTGGCTGTAGCAGCCACCGGGCGCCGCCGCCAAATCCGCGGCTGGCTGATTCCATTACCGTGGTGGCGAATCTGAATGAGCAATTGCGCAACTGGCGTGGTGCGCCGTACCGTTATGGCGGCATGACGCCGCGCGGCGTTGACTGTTCGGGCTTTGTGGTACGCACGTTCCGCGACAAATTCGCCATGCAGTTGCCGCGGGAAACTCGCGAGCAGGCGGAAATCGGCACCCGCATTGATAAAAGCGATCTGTTGCCCGGCGACCTGGTATTCTTCAAAACCGGATCCGGCGAAAGCGGCCTGCACGTCGGTATCTATGATACCGACAATCAATTTATTCACGCCTCTACCAGCCAGGGCGTTACCCGCTCGTCGCTGGACAACGTCTACTGGAACAAAAAATTCTGGCAGGCGAGGCGCATTTAACCCGCATTCGGTGAGAAAGGGGAGCGATGGCTCCCTTTTTTAATTGTCATAACCCTGCAGTTCGCCCGTGTTAATACCCTGCTGAAGGCACTACACTGGCGGCAGGAGGAACCATGACCCTGTCTTTTACTACTCACTGGCGCGATCGGCTGCCGGGTTTTTACACTTCTCTGGCGCCCACGCCGTTGGAGAACGCGCGTCTCATCTGGCGCAACACCGCTCTCGCGCAAACGTTGGGCGTCCCGGAAACGTTATTCGAACCCGAGCGCAGAGCGGGCGTCTGGGGTGGCGAAGCGTTGCTGCCGGGGATGTCGCCGCTGGCGCAGGTCTATAGTGGCCATCAATTTGGCGCCTGGGCCGGTCAGCTTGGCGATGGGCGCGGCATTTTGCTTGGCGAGCAGCAGTTGCCGGATGGTCAACGTTTTGACTGGCATCTTAAAGGCGCTGGTCTGACGCCCTATTCGAGAATGGGCGATGGCCGGGCGGTACTGCGTTCAACTATCCGCGAAAGCCTTGCCAGCGAAGCAATGCATGCGCTTGGGATCCCAACCACCCGCGCGCTGGCGATGGTGACCAGCGACACGCCAGTTTACCGCGAACGCGAAGAACGCGGCACCATGCTGATGCGCATCGCCGAAAGTCACGTACGCTTTGGCCATTTCGAACATTTTTACTATCGTCGCGAAGCGGGAAAAGTGCAGCAGCTGGCCGATTATGTGATTGAACACCACTGGCCGCAGCTGCAGCAGGAGGCGGATAAGTATATTCTCTGGTTCCGTGACGTTGTCACGCGTACCGCGGAAATGATCGCCAGCTGGCAGACCGTTGGCTTTGCCCACGGGGTGATGAATACCGACAATATGTCGATTCTTGGCCTGACCATGGATTATGGTCCGTATGGCTTCCTCGATGATTTCCAGCCCGGTTTTATCTGTAACCACTCTGATTACCAGGGGCGCTACAGCTTTGATAACCAACCGGCTGTAGGGTTGTGGAACCTGCAGCGTCTGGCCCAGTCGCTCTCGCCGTTTATCAGCGCCGACGCGCTGAACGCGGCGCTGGATGACTATCAGCATGCCTTGTTGACCGCCTACGGCCGCCGCATGCGCGACAAACTCGGCTTCTATACTCAGCAAACCGGTGATAACACTCTGCTTGATGGACTGTTCAGCCTGATGGAGCGTGAAGGGAGTGACTACACTCGTACCTTCCGGATGCTGAGCCAAAGCGAGCAGCATAGCGCGGCATCGCCGCTGCGCGATGAGTTTATCGACCGCGCGGCGTTTGATAGCTGGTTTGTCGACTACCGGGCGCGGCTGCGCGATGAACAGATCGACGATAGCGAACGCCAGCAGCGGATGCAGGGCGTCAACCCGGCGGTGGTGCTACGCAACTGGCTGGCGCAGCGGGCAATAGAAAAAGCCGAAGATGGCGACATGCGCGAGCTGGAACGTCTGCATGAGACCCTCGCGCAGCCGTTTGCCGATCGAACAGATGATTATGGCAGCCGCCCGCCTGACTGGGGTAAACATCTGGAAGTCAGCTGCTCCAGCTAACCGTAAAGCCTTGCCATCGCGCGAGGTTTTATTTGGTCAAAATTAGCTTACCGGCGTGGGTCTGGCGCAGCAGATAGCGCTGGCCGTCATGTTCGATCACCACGCGGCCTTCCGCGCCCAACAGCGTCCGGCTGCTGATTTGGCGATCGCTGGCAATAGGATAGGGAGCATTGTCTTTCGTTTTCTCAGCTGTGGCAGTGTTATCCATACGCGTCATAGCACCAAAGTAAAAATAAAAGCAACAATGATAATCATTATCAGTAATGTTAATTTTCACGGCAAGCCTTTTTTGTCGTGGCTTACCATTTCAGGTAGCTATTGCGCAGAGGATGAACGGCGAGCGATGAATACCCGCCGCGAGCGCGGCGGGGGAAGGGTTACAGCCGTGTAGCGGTGGCAGCAGCCAGTTCGGCGAGCATTTTTTCGCTATCTTCCCAGCTCAGGCACGGGTCGGTAATCGACTGGCCCCAGGTCAGCGGCTGACCGGGAATCACTTTTTGCGTCCCTTCGGCGAGGAAGCTCTCCGCCATAACCCCGGCAATGGCGGTAGAACCATCGCGGATCTGCTGGCAGATATTGGCGCACACTTCCAGTTGCCGGCGATGCTGCTTCTGACAGTTGCCGTGGCTGAAGTCGACGACCAGTTGCTCAGGGAGATCGAATTCCCGTAGCGCTTCACCGGCGGCGGCGATATCCGCTGCATGATAATTTGGCCGTTTACCGCCGCGCATAATGATATGGCCGTACGGGTTACCGCTGGTCTGGTAGATGGTCATCTGGCCCTGTTTATCCGGCGACAGGAACATATGGCTGGCGCGCGAAGCGCGTATCGCGTCGACCGCGATACGGGTGTTGCCGTCGGTACCGTTTTTAAAACCAACCGGGCAGGAGAGCGCCGAGGCCATCTCGCGGTGGATTTGACTTTCGGTGGTGCGCGCGCCGATGGCGCCCCAGCTAATCAGATCGGCAATAAACTGCCCGGTCACCATATCCAGGAATTCGGTGGCGGTGGGGATACCCAGCTCGTTGACCTGCAGCAGCAGACGACGCGCCAGTTCGATACCGTGGTTGACCCGGTAGCTGCCGTTGAGGTCAGGGTCGGAAATGAGTCCTTTCCAGCCCACGACGGTGCGCGGTTTTTCGAAATAGGTGCGCATGACAATTTCCAGCTGCGGCTGGTAACGTTCGCGCATGCCCTGCAGGCGGCGCGCATATTCCAGCGCCGCTTCGGGGTCGTGAATGGAGCAGGGGCCGATAATCACCAGCAGGCGGCGGTCTTCGCCGTTGAGGATTTTTTCAATCCGCCGGCGGGAGGCGGAGACGTGGGCGGCAACCTCGGCCGTCACGGGATGGCGCTGCGCCAGTTCCGCGGGCGTTACCAGGCTTTCAATGCGCGCGGTACGCAATTCGTCTGTTTTATTCATTGGGGTCTCAAAAATCTGTTTCTTCCGCGGCGAAAATGCCGGGAAGTGATGCGCATCACGATAAACCAATCCCTGCTTATTGCAAGAGCAGGGCATGATCCTGTATAGGCCACGAGCGATAGCATAAACAAATTTTCAATAATGTACTAGTGTGTTAGTACATTCTGCGATTAAGCCCCATGATATCCATGATTTTGGTAGCAATTTCCTCTACCGAATAGTTGGTACTGTTAAGGCAGGGGATCTTGTTTTTGCGATACAGCGCTTCGACTTCGGTTACTTCCATACGGCACTGGCGCAGCGAGGCGTAACGGCTGTTTTCCCGGCGCTCTTCGCGGATAGCCGCCAGTCGCTCCGGGTTAATCGTCAGGCCGAACATCTTGTGCTGCAGCGGCTTTAACGAGGCCGGGAGAACCAGATTGTCCATATCGTCGGCGATAAAGGGGTAGTTAGCGGCGCGAATGCCATACTGCATTGCCAGATACAGGCTGGTCGGCGTTTTGCCGCAGCGCGATACGCCGAGCAGGATCACCTGCGCCTGATCGAGATTACGCAGCGAAATGCCGTCGTCATGGGCGAGCGTGTAATCGATGGCGGCGATACGCGCATCGTATTTAATCAGGTTACCGGGGTTCAGGCCGTGGGTGCGGTGAGCCACCGGCGTGGGATCCAGATGTAACTCTTGCTGCAGCGGGGCCACCAGCGCCTGCACGATATCCTGACAAAAACCCTCGCTTTGCAAAATAATGTCGCGAATTTCGGGGATAACGATGGAATAGAAGACCAGCGGGCGGATGCCGGTTTGTTGATAAATGGCATCGATTTGTTCTTTTACCGCCCGGGCGCGGCTGACGTTTTCAACAAACGGCAACGTCACGCTACTGATGGCCACCGGGAATTGCGACATTACCGCATGGCCTAAAACTTCCGCCGTAATAGCGGTACCGTCAGAAATATAAAATACGTGGCGATCTACAGCACTGTCCATTTTGACCATCCGGTATAATTATCTAAAAGCAGAGTAAATTTAAGCACAGAGTTTTAACCTTTGTCTCACTTAAAAAAATGAAACGCTATTTTTGTTTTTAATGAAATGGCAGGTTCAGTTTCGGGTTTTGCACACTATTTGTATCAGATATCAATAGAATCCATTTTAATCATATAGTTAGGGAATTCCGGAAAACAATCCTAAAAACAGAAAATTAATTTGCTTGAACGATTCACCGTTTTTTTCAGCGGCATAAATATGTCAGGATGAATACCGTAGTCGATCGTGTGTTTTCTATAATTTGTATTAAATCACAAAAGGATTGTCTCGATGTCCAACAATGGCTCGTCACCGCTGGTGCTTTGGTATAACCAACTCGGCATGAATGATGTAGACAGAGTTGGGGGCAAAAATGCCTCCCTTGGTGAAATGATTACTAACCTGTCCGGTATGGGTGTCTCCGTACCAAACGGGTTCGCCACCACCGCTGATGCTTTCGATCAGTTCCTGGACCAAAGCGGCGTTAACCAGCGCATTTATGCACTGCTGGATGAAACCGACATTGACGACGTTTCCGCATTAGCGAAAGCGGGCGCGCAGATCCGTCAATGGATCATCGACACCCCCTTCCAGAGCGAACTGGAAAACGCGATTCGCGAAGCTTATGACCTGCTGTCCGCCGATGACGCCGAGGCCTCGTTCGCCGTTCGCTCTTCGGCGACGGCGGAAGATATGCCGGATGCTTCCTTCGCCGGCCAGCAAGAGACATTCCTCAACGTGCAGGGCTTTGACGCCGTGCTCGTTGCCGTGAAGCACGTCTTTGCTTCACTGTTTAACGATCGCGCGATCTCCTATCGCGTGCATCAGGGTTACGATCACCGCGGCGTGGCGCTATCCGCCGGGGTGCAGAGGATGGTGCGCTCCGATCTGGCCTCCTCCGGCGTGATGTTCTCAATCGATACCGAGTCCGGTTTCGACCAGGTGGTGTTTATCACCTCGGCGTGGGGGCTTGGAGAGATGGTGGTGCAGGGCGCGGTGAACCCCGACGAATTTTACGTCCATAAACCGACCCTGGCGGCTAATCGCCCGGCTATCGTGCGCCGTACCATGGGGTCGAAAAAAATCCGCATGGTTTACGCGCCGACTCAGGAACACGGCAAGCAGGTGCGCATCGAAGATGTGCCGCAGGCGCAGCGCGATGTTTTCTCGTTAACCAACGAGGAAGTGGAAGAGCTGGCGAAGCAGGCGGTGCAGATCGAGAAGCACTATGGTCGCCCGATGGATATCGAGTGGGCGAAAGATGGCCATACCGGTAAGCTGTTTATCGTCCAGGCGCGTCCGGAAACCGTCCGTTCGCGCGGTCAGGTGATGGAGCGTTATACCCTCCATGCCCAGGGGCAGATCATCGCCGAAGGGCGAGCCATCGGCCACCGTATCGGCGCCGGTCCGGTTAAAGTTATTCACGATATCAGTGAGATGAACCGCATTGAGCCCGGCGACGTGCTGGTCACCGACATGACCGACCCGGATTGGGAACCGATCATGAAGAAAGCCTCGGCGATCGTCACCAACCGCGGCGGACGTACCTGCCACGCGGCGATTATCGCCCGCGAGCTGGGGATCCCGGCTGTGGTCGGCTGCGGCGATGCAACCGATCGCATCCAGGAAAACCAGAACGTCACCGTCTCCTGCGCCGAAGGCGACACCGGCTACGTCTACGCAGAGCTACTGGACTTCAGCGTGAAGAGCTCCAGCGTCGGCGAGATGCCGAACCTGCCGCTGAAGGTGATGATGAACGTCGGCAACCCGGATCGCGCCTTTGACTTCGCCTGCCTGCCGAATGAAGGCGTGGGGCTGGCGCGGCTGGAATTTATCATTAACCGCATGATTGGCGTTCACCCGCGCGCGCTGCTGGAATTTGACGACCAGGAGCCGGGCCTGCAGAACGAAATCCGCGAGCTGATGAAAGGCTACGACTCACCGAGAGAGTTCTACGTTGGTCGCCTGACCGAAGGGATCGCTACCCTTGGCGCCGCCTTCTACCCGAAACGGGTGATCGTGCGTTTGTCCGACTTTAAATCTAACGAATACGCCAACCTGGTGGGCGGCGAACGTTACGAGCCGGAAGAAGAGAACCCGATGCTTGGCTTCCGCGGCGCCGGACGTTACGTTTCAGAAAGCTTCCGCGATTGCTTCGCGCTGGAGTGTGAAGCGATGAAACGCGTGCGTAACGACATGGGCCTGACCAACGTGGAGGTGATGGTGCCGTTCGTACGTACCGTCGCGCAGGCGAAAGCGGTGGTTGAAGAGCTGGAACGTCAAGGGCTCAAGCGCGGCGAGAACGGGCTGAAGATCATCATGATGTGCGAAATCCCGTCGAACGCGCTGCTGGCGGAGCAGTTCCTCGAGTACTTCGATGGCTTCTCGATTGGCTCGAACGACATGACGCAGCTGGCGCTGGGTCTCGATCGCGACTCCGGCGTTGTGTCTGAGCTGTTTGATGAACGCAACGACGCGGTGAAAGCGCTGCTGTCGATGGCCATCCGCGCGGCGAAAAAACAGGGCAAATACGTGGGCATCTGCGGCCAGGGGCCGTCCGACCACGAAGACTTTGCCGCCTGGCTGATGGAAGAGGGGATCGATAGCCTGTCCCTGAACCCGGATACCGTGGTGCAAACCTGGTTAGGTCTGGCTGAACTGAATAAATAAGTTCAACGCGGATAGCCCAATCCCTGGCAGAAATGCCGGGGATTTTTTTTGCCTTCAGCAACGTTTCGCTATTTGATTTTGACGTAAAAAAAAGCCCATCGTGGGAGATGGGTAAATTCTATGGTGATACATTTTCGGGTGTAGCACACACGCCTTAAAGCCACGTGGCACAAGGGATTTAGAATAATCCCAGATTTCATGAAGCTTTGCGATGAGTACACAAGTAACACACACATCATACACTTCAAAAGCTGGCTACAATCAAATGATCACACAATATGAACTAATTAGTAAGGTTGCTAAACATGGCAATAAGGCTTTTAATCTATCAGCGGCTAATCAACTTCTGTTGTTAACGCTTCTGTCTTACTACAGCTATCAAACAAAACAATGCTACCCATCAAACAAAAGCGTAAGTGATGGGTATGGGATAAGTGTTGATAACCTTTGCAAGAATAAGAAGGTGCTGCAAAACGCTGGGCTACTCACAACGTATAACAAAAATATGGGGGGGTTAATAAGCATGGCGGTTACATTCTCAATATTGATTTTATAGAGAGCAGGCTTGCGGAGGTAATAAACGAAGAGGCTGTGAGAGGCTGTAGAGGCTAGTGATAGTGAATTGCATGAAGAGGAAACGCCTTTTGTAAGTGAAGAGCAGGTGCATGAATCGCCATTTGATTTAGAGATAGAGATTGTGCTTGATGTGGCAATTGAAGCCATTGTTATCACACCTGAATTTGTAGAAGAAGATGAAAAGCTGTTTGCTACGACACAATGAAAGAGGCTTAATATTTCATCCTTGAAAGCGATAAGGAACAATTTTTTAAGGCGCATACATCATTAAGGAATGATGGTTATTTTGTTCTAAATGGAATTACATATACATTCAAAACTCACCGTCTCTAATGGGTATTCCTTGCACGTGTTAAGCATCTATCGCGCTTAAAGGCTGTGTTAATAAATATAGTATGCTTGATTAATGGAATAGATATTCTCTTGTTAAATACATGAAATAAATGCCACTTCATTCTTCAGGGTTTCCTTGATTAGCACTAATTTATTATTCCGTGTTATCCCGTCTAATATCCGTCTCTATTATGTAGCGCCACTACACTTATATTTAAGCATTACAGTCTATTTGATGTATTTGTGCTGATGATATTTAAAGGTAATTGCAGCTATTAAACATTGCTGGGATACTTCGAACCCCCAATAACGGGGCGTGAATAGAAGGGTGATAGAATGACTATTGAGCAAGTTGTGCAGGTATTAAAAAACGCTGGTGTTAATCTGGCTACTATTGGCAGTGAAACAGACCGTGAAGCACGTATTGAAGAAGTTAAGAAGGCTGAATCTGTACGTGTTCAGTATGGGTACACGAAAGGGCAGATATATGAAGCTGTAAAAAGTGTTAGTAATGATTCCACTATTTCTAATGTGACATATAACAAGCTTCTCAATACTAAGACGACAGCAAGCAATCTTACAGGCTCTACTGTAATGTCTCCTGTGGGTGTGCAGCATTCACACAATATTAGCCACGGAGATTATCTTCTCTTCACTGTGCTTAAAGATATGTGCTCTCCTGCTGATTTAGAGGAAGCAATGAAACAGGTTGATAAAAAGCTTGAAGAGGAATTTATGAAAACAATGAAAGCACAGCAAGAAGCTTACATTGCTTCACAACGCCCTCAAATCCTGAAGCCTGTAGAATCTAATGAAGACGCATTATTTAGAATTAAAGAATACGTTTCCAGTGATGAATATAAGGGTAATGGCATTCTTCCAGATGGTGATGAATTAACACTGAAAAGGCTTGTGGATGAGCACACGGCTGGCGCAAAAGAGTTTTGGGATAGTTTCCAGCTAGATAAGCAAAAAGCAATAGTAGCGTCTGACCCATTTGCAGCTAATGAACATTCACCAGAAGCACAGGAAGAAGAATCTGCTGAAGTTGAACAGAAAGCATCACAGAGTAAGAAGGTCTGTAGCCCTGAATGACTAGAAGACGCTCACAGGGCTTTACAGGCTGTTTAGAGGATGTGGCTATGAAGAAGGTTTTACAGTGGGTTCACTTTCAGGTGAACGGGGTTACAGGTTTTGTAGAAATTGAATCTGCTGGCTCTATGTGGGTGCATTTTGGTGGCTCACGTATGGCCTATAGCATGATGCAAGACAAGCTGAAGAATATTGTTCATAGCGTAATGGTTCAGCATTCAATTATTTCTAGCTGGCGTAATTAATTTATTTTTGAGGGTAAAAATGAAAGCTTTTCTTAAAGTGCTTGCGGTGCTTTTTGCTGCTGCTGTGGCTGCTATCGCCTGCGCTCTGATTACTCCTTATGATTCTCAAACGCCAATCGCTGATTTGTTAATGGGGCTTTCTGCTGTGTGGTGTGTTGGTGGTAGCATGTATCAACTTACTAAGAAGGTAAAAGATTTTGACGAATTCCCTTATGCAGCGGTTGATTCTTTTAAAGCAAAATTGAAAGTGTTTTCATTTATTGGCTTGTTTACTCCTGTTATCGGATATTCAATTTATTGCACCTTTGGCTTTTGGGTAAGCCTTGTATTAGCTTTGGTTGTCTACTGCGTGTCAACAATGGTTGTTCAAAAAAGCTGGATTAAAGGGATGGAAGCAGCAATAGAAAAGGAAGAAGAAGAGTATAAATTAAAGAACTTCCCTGAAACTGTATTCTTTGAGGGTGTGGATAGAATTGAATTTACAATTGTAGAAGGTGAAGGCTTATATTCAGGTGTAATTAACACTGGTGAGTACACTGATAAATTCAGTAAATACAATGAACGCCTTTCTTTTGAGGTTGATTACAGTAATAACCATTTAACATTAAAACCTTCCAGCGTTTATTACACTCCTTCAAGTGAATTTAAGGCTGCATCTCTAACTGCTAATTTTGAGGATGCAAAGGGCAAGCTTTTTAGATTTGTATTCGAGAATGGAAGGTTTAGCCTTTCTCATGCTGGTGTAAGTTGCATTGTTAATGAAGTAGAGGCTTATTAAAATGTGGTTTTTAATCGGTGTTATAAGTGCGGTAATCATTGTATGTGCTATCTGTGTTCATTCTTCACTGGATAAAAGAATGATTAAACTTGCACAGATTAATGCAGATGCTCTTGATAGGGTGATTCAGGGCGTTAATACGTCTAATCATAGGGCTGAACGCTTACGTGATGAAATGAACGAATTCAAAGAATTCATTACAGAGAAATTAGAAGGGCGTGATGATGTTCGCCGTATTGACAAAGAAATATTAGCTCACATAAAACTTATTGGACGCGCTCAATACAATATCTTTGAAGACACAAAAAACACATGGAACACTCTTCATACTCATTTATCAAATCTGGATTTTTATTTAGAAGGATACGAATATGAATGGGCTAAACAAGACCCGGAAAACTATTATAAAATTTTCCGAAAACAATCACGTGATAGTGCTAAGTATTTTCTAAATGGTGATAAGGGGTTTTATGAGAATGAAGATAGAAAATAGAGAAAAATTATTCATGAGAAACTTTATCGTTGCTTTAGCCTTTCTTTCTCCTGTGGCTGCTATGGCTAATCAGTGGGATTTAGTGTGTAGTGGTGTAAGCTTATCACTCACTGAATCAGCACGTCTTAATGTTGTCGTTAAGAATGATACTCAATATGCTTATTCAGGTGGCGTTAATGAAAATGATGGTGCTCAAGTGTCTGTATTTAATAAATACATGCCAGATGTGAAAGTGAATGATAACAATGTTATTCCTGTAGATGCAAATCAGAGAGTTATAATTGAACAATGGGGTGTTGATGGTAATACAGGCTTTCATCTAGTTGATGAACGTGGTGTGCATAATTGCTCTGTTAGCAGTTTCAAGGTTGGTGAATAATGAAAATATTTCTTTCTGTCTTAGCTGCATTAATCGTGTTTTCTGCACTGTGTGGAATTGGTTATGCAGTTTATGAAAATAATGCTGAGTATCAGGCTGTGCATACATGCCAAATTCAAATGTCAGTAATGAATAATTATGATTTAAAAGATAACGACGTTTATAAATACACTGAGATGATGTGTAAAAGCAGGTTGCATATTAATTGAGATTACTTTTGTTAATGGGGCGCATTTAGCGCCCTTTTTTATTGTCCGTACACAGGGTTAGTCACTAAAAAATATGTTTTTAAGGAATGTGGTTCTATAAAAAAGTATCTTTGTATTGTTAAATTTAACTGTATAAGGAATTAAAAATGAAGAGGGTTATTCAATATTACGACACTTACAAAGAAGACATACCTTGCACTGTGGATGGCATGAGGCTTGTTAGTGCAACACCAATTAACCACAAGCAAAAACAATATGAGTGTGTTTATCGCTCTATGTCTACATACGAACTTGCAGAATCAATTGCACAGAGACGTAATAAATAGGCGCTAGAGAGAATTAAACCTCTGACTATTGGCTATACTGGCAAAGTTATTAAAGGGAAGGCGTCATATTTCACAACTAACTCTCTATTAAAGTGGGGTTGTAAGTATCCCGGCAAAACGGCCCATTCACTTTTAGAGATCTTCCGACATACTGATTATGTCCCCTGAGGAGATCGCCATGCGTAAAGCCCGATTCTCCGAACACTAGATCATTGCCGTTCTGAAGTCCGTCGAAACCCGACGTACCGTCAAGGATGTGTGCCGTGCGGCCGGTATCTCTGAAGCCTCGTACTACAACTGGAAAGCAAAATATGGCGGTATGGAAGCCTCTGCTATCAAAAAGATGAAAGATCTGGAGGATGAAAACCGACGCCTCAAACAGATGTTTGCTGAGCTCAGCCTTGAGTGCCGGGCATTTAAAGATGTCATTGAAAAAAAGCTTTAAAACCAGCGATAAAGCGTGAACTCGTCAGCTATCTGACAGCGCAATTTGCCATGAGTTTACGCCAGGCCTGCAGGACGTTATCGCTGAGCAGGACAGTCTATTTTTATCAGCCCGATACCCGGCGTGATGAACCGGTGATCCATGCGGCTGGCTGATGGAATATAACAACGAGCGGCCTCATGAATCCCTGAACAACCTGACGCTGGAAGATTACCGGCTGATGGCTGAAAAAACGGAACTCTCAAAAAGTGCGTGGAACTAAAACAGGTGTTGCTTACAGTTGGTTTTAAGGCAAAAAAAAGCCCATCGTGGGAGATGGGCAAAGACTACACACAGCAATTCGTTGTTTCACTCAGGGGATTTCCATGCTTATAAATCAATATCTTGATCTATAACCGTGGGCTAATAGTAGGCATCAGGGCTGTTGACGTCGATCGGATTCTTCTCAATAGTTAAATCAGTGTGAAGAATATGAGAGGTAAATAGCGAGCTGGAACATGAATATGCCGGAAGTGGCGGGGGATTGATAAATTTAGCTTAAGTTTAAGGCGGGTTTCCCCGCCTTTCTGTTACTTTTCGCTTTTGTTATGGCTGGCATTAAGTTCGGCGAGCTCCGCCAGAACCAGATCCGGGTCCAGCGGCGGCGCTGGAACTTCCTGCACCCAGGCGTCGTAAAGGCGCCAGGAGACGGCCAGCAGCACCGGACCGATAAACAGGCCAATCATGCCGAAGGCGATCAGGCCGCCGATAACGCCGGAGAGGATCAGAATCATCGGCAGGTCGGCGCCCATGCGAATCAGCACCGGGCGAATCACGTTATCCATCGTACCCACCACGCAGCTCCATACCAGCAGCACCGTGCCCCAGGTCGTATCGCCGGTCCAGTACAGCCAGATAATCGACGGCACCAGCACGATAAGCGGCCCCAGCTGTACCAGACAGGTGAAAATCATCACCACGGTCAACAGCGCGGCGTAAGGTACGCCGCTTATCGCCAGCCCGATACCGCCAAGAACCGCCTGCGCCAGCGCGGTGACAACCACGCCCAGCGCCACGGCGCGTACCGCCTGTCCGGCTAGGACCACCGCAGCATCGCCACGCTTTGAGGCCAGACGGGTCGCGAAGTAGCGGAAACCATAGGCGACCCGCTCGCCGCGCCAGTAAAGCAGGGCGCTGAACAATAGCATCAGTCCGCAGTAAACCAGCAGTTTACCAATATGCGCAGCCTGGCCGACAAACCAGGTGGTGGTGGCGCCGATATAAGGGCGGACCTTGGCCATAATCGCCGCGCCGCCCATCTCCAGCAGGCTATGCCAGGCGGAATAGAGTTTATCGCCGATCAGCGGAATCGAGTTCAGCCAGGCGAAATCCGGCAGCGTTACCTGGCCGGTACTGACGATTTTAATCAGCGGGGCGCTATTATCGACCAGGCTATTCACCAGTAAGGCAATGGGAATGACGAATAGTAAAAACAGCAGTAGCGTCATCACCAGCACCGCCAGCGCGCGTTTGCCGAACAGCAGCTTTTGCAAACGAAGCAGCACCGGCCAGGTGGCGATGACCACGGTACCGGCCCAGGCGAAGGAGAGAATAAATGGTTGCACAATCCACAGGCAGGAAATAATTATCAGGGACAAAAACAGCACCGACAGCAGAATTTGCGGTATGTCCCGGGGCTGATGTTGGTTAATCATAGAGAAAATTTACCTTTCCAGTCGCGTCTCAATGCTGACGCAGCGTAATTCCATGTACAGATAATAATATCAATAATTTCGCGCGCCTGATTTTGCCCGTAAATCTCGTGGGCGGATATGAAAAAAATGTGATAAAAAGTTGAGTGCGCCACGCAAACGTTTAATTTGCGCATTATTACATCATCTAAACACAACATATTCAGGCAGGGTCAAGCGTCATGATCCCACAGATTTCTCAAGCGCCGGGCGTCGTTCAACTGGTGCTGAATTTTTTGCAGGTACTGGAGCAACAAGGTTTCACCGGCGATACCGCCACCAGCTATGCCGACCGGCTCACTATGGCGACCGATAACAGTGTCTATCAGCTGTTGCCGGACGCCATTCTGTTTCCCCGTTCCACCGCAGACGTCGCTTTACTGGCGCGACTGGCGGCGGAACCGCGCTTTAAATCGCTGATTTTTACCCCTCGCGGCGGTGGTACCGGCACCAATGGTCAAGCGCTGAATGCGGGGATCATCGTCGATATGTCGCGCTATATGAACCGTATTATCGAAATCAATCCTGAAGAGGGTTGGGTACGGGTCGAAGCCGGGGTAATCAAAGACCAGCTTAACCAGTTTCTTAAGCCCTACGGCTATTTCTTCGCCCCAGAGCTGTCGACCAGTAACCGCGCGACGCTCGGCGGAATGATCAATACCGATGCCTCCGGACAGGGGTCATTGGTTTACGGTAAAACCTCCGATCATGTGCTCGGGGTGCGATCGGTACTCATGGGCGGCGATATCCTTGATACTTTACCTATTCCCGCCGCGCTGGCGGAAACGCTGGGGCGCGAGCAGTCAGCGATTGGCCGCATCTACCGTACCGTCTATCAGCGCTGCAAAGCGCAGCGTCAGCTGATCCTCGATAAATTCCCGAAACTGAACCGCTTCCTGACCGGCTACGATTTGCGTCATGTGTTCAATGATGAGATGAGCGAGTTCGACCTGACGCGCATTCTGACCGGCTCCGAAGGCACGCTGGCATTTATCACCGAAGCGCGGCTCGATATTACGCGTCTGCCGAAGGTGCGCCGCTTGGTTAACGTCAAGTATGACTCCTTTGATTCGGCGCTACGTAACGCGCCTTTCATGGTTGAAGCGAAGGCGCTGTCGGTGGAGACCGTCGACTCGAAGGTGCTTAATCTGGCGCGAGAAGATATCGTCTGGCACTCGGTAAGCGAATTGATCGCCGATGTGCCGGATAAAGAGATGCTGGGACTCAATATCGTTGAGTTTGCCGGTGATGATGCTGAATTAATAGACGGTCAGGTTTCCACCCTGTGTCAGCGTCTTGATGAGCTCATGTCGCAGGGCGCCGCAGGAGTGATTGGCTGGCAGGTCTGTCATGAACTGGATGGCGTCGAGCGCATCTATGCCATGCGTAAAAAGGCGGTTGGTCTGCTGGGCAACGCCAAAGGCGCCGCTAAACCGATTCCTTTCGCTGAAGATACCTGCGTGCCGCCTGAGCATCTGGCGGATTACATCACCGAGTTTCGCGCTTTACTCGACGGACATGGCCTGAGCTACGGCATGTTTGGACACGTCGATGCCGGCGTGCTGCACGTTCGTCCGGCGTTGGACATGTGCGACCCGCAGCAGGAGGTGCTGATGAAGCAGATCTCCGATGAGGTGGTTGCGTTGACGGCCAAATATGGCGGCCTGCTGTGGGGCGAACACGGTAAAGGGTTCCGCGCCGAGTACAGTCCGGCCTTTTTTGGCGAGGAGTTATATAGCGAACTGCGTAAAGTGAAAGCGGCATTTGATCCGGATAACCGATTGAATCCGGGGAAAATTTGCCCACCGGAAGGCGTCGATGCGCCGATGATGAAAGTCGATGCGGTGAAACGCGGCACCTATGATCGCCAAATTCCCATCGCCGTGCGTAGCGCCTGGCGCGGCGCGATGGAGTGTAATGGTAACGGTCTGTGCTTTAACTTCGATGTAAAAAGCCCGATGTGTCCGTCAATGAAGGTCAGCAATCAGCGCATCCATTCGCCGAAAGGCCGCGCGACGCTGGTGCGTGAATGGTTACGCCTGCTGGCCGACCGTGGTATCGATCCGAACAAACTGGAGCAAGAGCTTCCGGAAAAAGGCGTGAGCCTGCGCGCCCTGATCGAGCGTACCCGCAACAGCTGGCATGCGCGTAAAGGCGAATATGATTTCTCGCATGAAGTGAAAGAGGCGATGTCCGGCTGCCTGGCCTGTAAGGCCTGTTCAACCCAGTGTCCGATTAAGATCGACGTGCCGGAATTCCGTTCTCGCTTCCTGCAGCTGTATCACAGCCGCTACCTACGACCGGTACGTGATCATCTGGTGGCGACGGTCGAGTCCTACGCGCCGCTGATGGCCCAGGCGCCGAAAACATTCAACTTCTTTATCAATCAGCCGTGGATGCGCAAGCTGTCGGAAAAACATATCGGCATGGTCGATCTGCCGCTGCTCTCCGTACCGTCGCTCAAGCAGCAGCTGGCAGGCCACCGCTCCGCCAATACCACGCTTGAGGATCTGGAAGCGATGAGCGTCGACCAGCGTGCGAAGAGGGTGCTGGTGGTACAGGATCCGTTTACCAGCTACTACGAAGCGCAGGTGGTAGCTGACTTTGTCCGCCTGATTGAAAAAGTCGGCTATCAGCCGGTGCTGTTGCCGTTCTCACCGAACGGTAAAGCGCAGCATATCAAAGGGTTCCTGACGCGCTTTGCGCGTACCGCGCAGAAAACCGCTGATTTTCTCAACCGCGTAGCGCGGCTGGATATACCGATGGTTGGCGTCGACCCGGCGCTGGTGCTTTGCTATCGCGATGAATATAACCAGACGCTGGGCGAGAAACGCGGCGATTTTCGCGTGATGGTGGTGCATGAATGGCTGACCCAGGCGATAGCGCCATCGGCCGGCCAGGACAACAGCGGCGAACCCTGGTATCTGTTTGGCCACTGTACGGAAGTGACGGCGCTACCGGCCGCGCCTAAACAGTGGGCAGAGATCTTTGCCCGTTGCGGGGCGAAAATGGAGTACATCAGTACGGGTTGCTGCGGCATGGCGGGTACCTACGGGCACGAAGTGAAAAACCATGCCAACTCGCTGGCGATTTACGCGCTTTCCTGGCAGCAGGCGATGGCGCGTTTACCGCGTCATCGCTGTCTGGCCACCGGCTATTCCTGCCGAAGCCAGGTGAAGCGTATCGAAGGTAGCGGGGTTCGCCACCCGCTGCAGGCACTGCTGGAGATTGTGGGATGATTTGGAAACGTCAGGCTTCGCTACCGCAGCTTAACGCGATGGGCGAGGGGAACATGGTGGGTCTGCTGGATATTCAGTTTGTAGCCATCAACGATAACGCCATTGAAGCAACAATGCCGGTTGATCACCGTACGCATCAGCCATTTGGCCTGCTCCACGGCGGCGCATCGGTGGTTCTTGCGGAAACGCTGGGTTCGGTTGCGGGCTATTTGTGTACCGAAGGGGAACAGAAAGTGGTCGGCCTGGAAGTGAATGCCAACCATATTCGTTCAGTGCGCAGTGGGCGGGTGCGTGGGGTTTGTACCGCGCTGCATGTAGGGTCGCGCCATCAGGTGTGGCAAATTGATATCACCGATGAGCAGGGGCGCCTGTGCTGCTCATCACGGCTGACCACCGCGGTGGTGTAACAGTATTTCAGGGGATGCATTAGCATCCCCTGATTGTTTATTGCGTGTCGTCCTTGATGACATCGCTGGCGCCGTTTTTCTGCACCGAGGCGATACCCTTTTTCGCCGCATCTTTCGATGAGTACATCTCACTGGTGGCGATGGTCTCGTGGTTATCGGCCTTCAGCAGAAAATACCACGGCTGCGAGACGTTCTTATCAGACTTTTTCAGTACGTAATATCCCATTTCTCACTCCTTCGGCGTTGACGAGCACTGAATAATCTGTAGACCATGGCTAACGCTACGGCAAGCAATCATCCAATAAATATATATTTGTTAAATCATTCGTTGTAATTATGCTACTATTTTAATTACGAATTACATTCACGGTAACAAAGAGGACGGAGTTAACCATGGGTATCATTTCCTGGATCATTTTTGGTTTGATCGCTGGTATTTTGGCTAAGTGGATTATGCCGGGCAAAGACGGCGGTGGATTTATTGTCACCGTGATCCTCGGTATTATCGGTGCGGTAGTTGGTGGCTGGATCAGTACCTTATTCGGCTTTGGCAAAGTTGACGGTTTTAACTTCGGTAGCTTTGTCGTGGCGGTAATTGGCGCACTTGTTGTGCTGTTTATCTACCGTAAAGTGAGGAGTTAATACGCCACGCGTACATTGACTCTGAGAAAGTAAGCCGCCGTGAACCACGGCGGTTTTTTTATGCCTGCGACACAAAAAAAGCCCGCAGGATACCCGCGGGCGAACCCATTTTGGCAAATTTTTTCGGCTGCCTCCTGACAAAGGGCGTATACACCGTTTTGCCGGATGGTAAGGCGCAGCCTGACCGCTTCCCGGCTGGAGAAGCAGTGAGGTAATTTTATGTCCAATTCAGGGGGAAAATAAGCTGACAAAAACAGTAGGGGCCGCGCTTATTCCAGCAACACGCTCATCACCAATAGCACAACCATGCACATCGACATAATACTGATATCAATCATCCTGTACGACACTCGCTCACGAAAACGATAGCCCGGCCTTGCACCGGTAAGTATTCACAAAGGAGAGGGATTGTACATGAGTAAACGCTGTATTAACCAACCCTGCTTTTAAGAATTAACCGATCACATCACAAAACGTGAACGTTCTATTACTCGTCAGCAGCACCGATTGGCACTTTGGCGAAAATCTGTAGTCGGGCTTCGGATGCGTAAAATGGAATCAGCAGAAAAGCGAAACCTGCGCCACCGGTTGCATACTGCACTGCCAGGTCGGCGCTGTGGGTGATAAATATTTGATGTCCACCCCAGCTACAGCCCACGCTCATATCCGGCGTACAGTTTTTCCATTTACTCAGTAACTCGCCACTTTTCGTCAGGTATAAGTACTTCGTGTCCGAACCCGATGGCGGCGTCGCGGATTCGGCTAACAAGATGAACGTTTGAGTGCTTACTACTTTCCCTTGCCCGTCTAACGATGAGGCTTGTAGCGTTGCGGTGGGGTAATTGAAGCGTAATTCAATGCTTGCGGCATTTTTGTCACTGACGTAAAAAACCTGCGTTAAATTATCCGCCCCCCAATATTTTCCACCGCTGGATTGCAGCGGTTTTATCTTAAATCGGTATACGTTCCGCTTGCGTATATCCTGGCGCTGGGAGTATTCGGCATTGTATTGCGCGCTTTGCGGCGCGTTAACCGAGCAGCCGGTAAGTAACCCTATTAATAGTAATGCTGAAAATTTGCGCATTCTTTTCCCGTCCATCATTCATATACTGCTGACGGTCGATTATGCCCGTTATGACAAACGATAAAAAATACAGAACGCTACCAAACCCGGTAGGTCGTTGCATCTCGCACTATCTGACATATGCTTAAAATAAGCATGTGCCATGCTTGTTATCAGATGCTGGGATAGAGGGGAAGATATGACGATTACGCTGTGCAAAGCTTGTGGTACCTCCTATGAATTTAGCGGAGGCCCTGCGCAACATTGCCCGATATGTGAAGACGAGCGTCAATTTGTTCCTGTGGGCGGGCAGCAGTGGATTGCGTTAAATAAGCTCACCGCATCGCATAACAATAAATGGCAGCAGCATAACAGTGGGCTTTTTAGCATTCGCACCATCCCCAGTTTTGCCATTAATCAGCGCGCATTTCTGTTGCGTACGCCGCAGGGCAATATTCTGTGGGACTGTATCGCCAATCTCGATGAGGCGACCAAAACGCTGGTTTCCGCGCTAGGTGGGCTGAAGGCTATCGCCATTTCGCATCCGCATTATTACAGCTGTATGCAGGATTGGGCGGCGGAATTCAAGGCGCCAATCTATCTGCATGGGGATGACCGGCAGTGGATCATGCGTGATAGCCCGTGGATCAGCTTATGGGAGGGAGAAACTCTACAACTGACCGCTGGCGTCAGCTTGATTCGTCTGGGCGGGCACTTCGCCGGCGGCAGTGTGCTTCACTGGGCACAGGATGACGGTCTGTTATTATCCGGCGATATAGTCCAGGTGGCGCCCGGAGCTAACGCCGTTTCTTTCATGTGGAGCTACCCCAATATGCTGCCGCTGCCGGCTGCTACCGTGAGTGATATCATTCGACGTCTCGACGAGCTGAAGTTTAGCCAAATCTACGGCGCGTTTGAAGGACGGGAGATTCTGGTTAATGCACAAGAAATCGTACGTCAATCGGGGAAAAAGTATGTGGCATGTTTGGCCAGACATAGCGTCTAGTCATGCCGGGCTAAATACTGAATTGAAAGTATTCTTGAACCCGTAATATGCCAGGCGAAAGATTATGAAGAATTGGTCATGCATATTTCTGGTTTTGAGCGACACATATTATTTCGTGTCAATGTTACTGGTTTTTTTACCACGAAAATGATAATGGATAGTCTGCTTTTGGCATTGCTTGTAGCGGTTTTTTACAATGGGGTTTATATCATTGTTTTCTTCGCCAGCGAGTCACTTACCGTGGTGCAATAAATAATCTATGGAAAGTCATTAAAGGTATGGCGAAGAGCGTCAGCGTGAGGGGAGGCTTCTTGTTGTGTCTGTATGCCCCTGCGATGGGGCATGATTGAAAATTATGATAGAAAGTCTTTTGATAGAAGTTGGTAATAATATTTTGGTTATTAATATTTCTTTTTGAATGTGTTTTTTTGTTTTTTTCGATCCTTGATATAGGAAATGAAAACAGCAATGGCAAGTAGAAAAAGAATTATCACAATAATAACGAAAAATAAATTTTCCATTTGAGATATCCTCAGGAATGAAGATCGGTAATTTTATTGTTATGAGGAAGAATCTACATCTACACCAGGAAAAATCCTAGTGAAAAACACACTTCAGATAACAAAAAGTATAACTGAATGATGGTTGTTAATTGAGGTGGCATATAATTCCGAAATCCAGCGGCAGAAGCGCTATTTTCTATAGCTAATTACTATTATTTTTCACTTTGATGACATCCTGATGGCGCAAGCGATGCTAATCCTGGCGCTGGCAAGGAAGCTGCCTGTTGCTACCACATAGACGGGTCATTTGCCTATCTAATAAATAGGTATTTTCGATACATCTTTTTTCATTGCCGCTTTGCCTAAGTCTTTTCCCTAATAATTTATTATTTATCACTGTGTTAGATGAAGAAAATGCTGCCTGATAACCCCTCTGCCAGGGTCTATGCTTATAGAAAAGCCCAGGAATGGGCGAAATGGACGAATACCCCTGCTATGGCAGGGTTGAAGTGATAATCATTATCACTAACATGAGGGTATGGCCCGATAGCGGCAATCGATGAGGTAGAGCGATGGAACTACAAACAAACACCTTTAATCCCGACGATTTCAACTGGCAGGGGCTCACGATGACCCCCGCTGCGGCGGCCCATATCCGCGAACTGATGCATAAACAGCCGGATAAGCAGGGGCTGCGTCTGGGAATCAAAACCAGCGGTTGCGCCGGTTTTGGCTACGTGCTGGAAATGATTGCCGAACCGGCGGACGACGACCTGCTGTTTGAGCGCGACGGCGCGAAGCTGTTTGCGCCGCTGCAGGCGATGCCGTTCATTGACGGTACCGAACTGGATTATGTTCGCGAAGGTTTAAATGAAATATTCAAATTTCATAACCCGAAAGCGCAGCACGAATGCGGCTGCGGCGAAAGCTTCGGGGTGCAGGCGGAGTAACTATGTCTCGAAATACTGAAGCAACTGACGATGTCAAAAGCTGGACCGGCGGCCCGCTCAACTATAAAGAAGGCTTTTTTACCCAGCTACAAACCGATGAGCTGGCCAAAGGCATCAACGAAGAGGTGGTGCGCGCGATCTCCGCTCGTCGTAATGAACCGGAGTGGATGCTCGAATTTCGTCTCAACGCCTTTAGGGCGTGGCAGGAGATGGAAGAACCGCACTGGCTGAAAGCGCATTACGATAAGCTCAATTATCAGGATTATAGCTACTACTCGGCGCCATCCTGCGGCAACTGCGACGATACCTGTGCCTCCGAACCCGGCGCGGTGCAGCAAACCGGGGCGAACACTTTCCTGACAAATGAAGTCGAGGAAGCCTTTAACCTGCTCGGCGTACCGGTACGCGAAGGCAAAGAAGTCGCGGTGGACGCTATTTTCGACTCGGTATCGGTGGCGACCACCTATCGCGAGAAGCTGGCGGAGCAGGGGATCATCTTCTGCTCCTTTGGCGAAGCGATTCACGATCATCCGGAACTGGTGAAAAAGTACCTCGGCACCGTAGTGCCGGGCAACGACAACTTTTTCGCCGCGCTGAACGCCGCGGTCGCTTCCGATGGCACCTTTATTTACGTGCCGAAAGGCGTGCGCTGTCCGATGGAGCTGTCGACCTATTTCCGCATCAACGCCGAGAAGACCGGCCAGTTTGAACGTACGATTCTGGTCGCCGACGAGGGTAGCTACGTGAGCTATATCGAAGGCTGCTCGGCGCCGGTACGCGACAGCTATCAGCTGCATGCGGCGGTGGTTGAAGTCATCATTCATAAAGATGCGGAAGTGAAGTACTCCACCGTGCAGAACTGGTTCCCCGGCGACAACAATACCGGCGGCATCCTTAACTTCGTCACCAAACGCGCGCTGTGCGAAGGCGAAAACAGCAAGATGTCGTGGACCCAATCGGAAACCGGCTCAGCCATTACCTGGAAATACCCGAGCTGTATTCTGCGCGGCGATAACTCGATCGGCGAATTCTTCTCGGTGGCGCTGACAAGCGGCCATCAGCAGGCGGATACCGGGACCAAAATGATTCATATCGGCAAGAACACCCGTTCGACCATTATCTCGAAAGGGATCTCCGCCGGCCACAGCCAGAATAGCTATCGCGGGCTGGTCAAAATTATGCCGACCGCGACGAACGCCCGGAACTTCACCCAGTGCGATTCGATGCTGATCGGCCCGGACTGCGGGGCGCATACCTTCCCGTACGTCGAATGCCGCAATAACAGCGCCCAGCTGGAACACGAAGCCACCACCTCGCGGATTGGTGAAGACCAGCTGTTCTACTGCCTGCAGCGGGGTATTAGCGAAGATGATGCGATCTCGATGATCGTCAATGGATTCTGTAAGGACGTGTTCTCAGAATTGCCGCTGGAGTTCGCCGTCGAAGCGCAAAAATTGCTGGCTATTAGCCTTGAACATAGCGTCGGCTGATAATTAAGGAAAAAAGATGTTAAGTATTAAAGATTTGCAAGTCGCCGTTGAAGACAAAGAGATCCTGCGCGGGCTGAACCTTGAGGTACGCCCCGGTGAAGTCCACGCGATCATGGGCCCTAACGGCTCAGGGAAAAGTACGCTCTCGGCGACGCTCGCCGGACGGGAGGATTACGAAGTAACCGGCGGCAGCGTCGAGTTTAAGGGAAAAGACCTGCTCGAACTCGCCCCGGAGGATCGCGCCGGGGAGGGCATTTTTATGGCTTTCCAGTATCCGGTGGAAATCCCCGGCGTCAGTAATCAGTTTTTCCTGCAAACTGCGCTCAACGCCGTACGCGGCTATCGCGGCCTGGAGGCGCTGGATCGTTTCGATTTCCAGGATTTAATGGAAGAGAAGATCAAACTGCTGAAGATGCCGGAAGATCTGCTGACCCGTTCGGTGAACGTTGGTTTCTCCGGCGGCGAGAAAAAACGCAACGATATTCTGCAAATGGCGGTGCTTGAGCCTGAGCTGTGTATTCTGGATGAATCGGATTCCGGACTGGATATTGATGCCCTGAAGATTGTTTCGGATGGGGTTAACTCGCTGCGTGACGGTAAACGCGCCTTTATTATCGTCACCCACTATCAGCGTATCCTTGATTACATCAAACCGGATTATGTCCACGTGCTGTATCAGGGGCGAATCGTCAAGTCGGGCGATTTCACTCTGGTTAAACAACTGGAGGAGCAGGGCTATGGCTGGCTTAGCGAACAGCAGTAACGCGCTGCAGCAGTGGCATCATCTGTTTGAAGCTCACGGCGAAGAACGCACGCCGCAGGCCAATCAGCATCTGCAACAGCTGTTGCGTCTGGGGTTGCCGACGCGCAAACATGAAAACTGGAAATACACCCCGCTGGAGACGCTGCTAAGCGGCACATTTGTTGCGAGTCCGGCGACGCTCAACGTGGCGCAGCGCGACGCGCTGGCGCTCAACCTCGATGCCTGGCGGATGGTGTTTATCGACGGCCGCTTCAGCCCGGCGCTCAGCGACGATCTCACCGCTAGCGGTTTTGACGTTAGCGTTGATAACCAGCGCCAGCATTTGCCGGATGCGGTACAGCCGGAAGTGTTTCTTCATCTCACGGAAAGCCTGGCGCAGACGGTGACCCGCATCGGCGTAAAGCGCATTCAGCGTCCGGAGAAACCGCTGTTGCTGATGCATATTACCAGCGGACTGGCAGGCGACGAGCTTAATACCGCTCACTATCGCCATCATCTGGCGTTGGAGAGCGGGGCGCAGGCGACCATCATCGAACACTATATTAGCCTTGACGAGCAGCGGCATTTCACCGGCGGACGCCTGACGATGTCTGTCGCCGACAACGCCCATCTGCAGCATATCAAGCTGGCGTTTGAAAATGGGCAAAGCTACCACTTTGCCCATAACGATCTGCTGCTTGGCCGCGATGCTTCGGCTTTCAGCAGCAGCTTCCTGCTGGGCGGCGCGGTGTTACGACACCATACCAGCACCCGTCTGGCTGGTGAAAACAGCAATCTGCGCATTAACTCGCTGGCGATGCCGGTGAAAAATGAGGTCTGCGACAGCCGTACCTGGCTCGATCATCGCGTTGGCTACTGCAACAGCCGTCAACTCCACAAAACCATCGTCAGCGATAAGGGGCGGGCGGTGTTTAATGGCCTGATTAACGTCGCTAAACACGCGCTGAAAACCGATGGTCAGATGACCAATAACAATCTGTTGTTGGGAAGGCTGGCGGAAGTCGATACCAAACCGCAGCTGGAAATTTACGCCGACGACGTCAAATGCAGCCACGGCGCCACCGTCGGACGTATTGATGACGAACAGCTGTTCTATCTGCGCTCGCGTGGTATCGATCAACAGGCGGCGCAGCAGATGATCCTTTACGCCTTCGCCGCCGAGCTTACTGAAGCCATTAGCGATGATGCGCTGAAACAACAGGTGCTGGCGCGTATTGGCAAGCGCCTGCCGGGAGGAGATGCATGACATTTTCAGTGGAACGCCTGCGCGCCGATTTCCCGGTGCTGAGCCGTGAGGTTAATGGTCAGCCGCTGGTCTATCTCGATAGCGCCGCCAGCGCGCAGAAACCGGAAGCGGTGATTAACGCCGAAGCCGAGTTTTACCGCCACGGTTACGCTGCCGTCCATCGTGGTATCCACACGCTGAGCGCCGAAGCGACGGCGCGGATGGAGCAGGTACGCCAGCAGGCGGCCGTTTTCCTTAATGCCCGTTCGCCGGAAGAGCTGGTGTTCGTACGGGGTACCACCGAAGGCATCAATCTGGTAGCCAATAGCTGGGGCGGGGCTAACGTCGGGGCCGGCGATAATATTATCGTCAGCGAAATGGAACACCACGCCAATATCGTGCCGTGGCAGATGCTCTGCGCCCGCGTCGGCGCCGAGCTACGAGTGATCCCGCTCAACCAGGACGGAACTCTACAGCTCGATGTTATCCCCGGCCTGTTTGACGACCGCACCCGGCTGCTGGCGATAACCCAGGTGTCGAACGTGCTGGGGACGGAAAACCCGCTATCGGCGCTGATCCCGCTGGCGCATCAGCATGGCGCGAAGGTGCTGGTGGATGGCGCGCAGGCGGTGATGCATCACCCGGTGGATGTGCAGGCGCTGGATTGTGATTTTTACGTCTTCTCGGCGCATAAGCTGTACGGGCCGACCGGTATTGGCGTGCTATATGCCAAAGAAGCGTTGCTGCAGGAGATGCCGCCGTGGGAAGGGGGCGGGTCGATGATTGCTACCGTCAGCCTGAAGGAGGGCACCACCTGGGCGAAGGCGCCGTGGCGCTTTGAAGCCGGTACGCCGAATACCGGGGGAATTATCGGCCTCGGCGCCGCGCTGGACTATGTTAGCCAGATTGGGCTTGAGCAGATTGGCGAATATGAGCAGACATTAATGCGTTATGCCCTGCAGGAGCTGAAAAAGGTGCCGGATTTGACGCTTTACGGCCCGCAACATCGGTTGGGCGTCATCGCTTTTAATCTCGGGAAACATCATGCCTACGATGTCGGCAGTTTTCTTGATAACTACGGCATAGCGGTGCGCACCGGTCACCACTGCGCGATGCCGCTGATGGCGTTTTATCAGGTGCCGGCGATGTGCCGGGCGTCGCTGGCGATGTACAATACGATGGAAGAGGTGGATCGGCTTGTGGCCGGGCTGCAGCGGATCCACAAATTACTGGGTTAAAGGACGCGAATATGGCGGCATTACCAGACAAAGACAAATTGCTGCGCAACTTTTCTCGCTGCGCTAACTGGGAAGAGAAGTATCTCTACATCATTGAACTCGGCCAGCGCCTGGCGCCGCTCAACGCGGAAGAACACATCGTGCAGAACATTATTCAGGGCTGCCAAAGCCAGGTGTGGATTGTGATGGAGCAGGAGCCATCCGGCGTGATTACCCTACGCGGCGATAGCGATGCGGCGATCGTCAAAGGGCTGATTGCGGTGGTATTTATCCTTTACGACCGCATGACCGCGCAGGATATTAGCGAATTCGATGTGCGCCCGTGGTTTGAAAAAATGGCGTTGACCCAGCATCTTACCCCCTCCCGCTCGCAGGGCCTTGAAGCGATGATCCGCGCAATTCGCGCGAAAGCCGCAAATCTTAGCTAGAATAAATAGGTAGATTTCATTCTGTTACGTGCGACGAAGGCGAACGCTTTCGTCGCCGCGCAGATCCTGGCGTTTTATCAGCGAAAGAAGGAATCTCAGTATGAAACGCGCGTCTCTCATCACGATGACCCTTCTCGCAGCTCTGAGCGCGCAGCACGGCGCCTGGGCTGTCGATTATCCACTTCCCCCTGCCAACAGCCGTTTGATTGGCCAAAACCAATACTGGACGGTACAGGAAGGGGATCGCAACCTGCAGGCTATCGCCCGCCACTTCGACACGGCGGCGATGCTGATTCTTGAAGCCAACGATACGATTGCGCCGGTGCAGCCGAAGCCGGGCACACGGGTCTTAATCCCATCGCAGATGCTGCTGCCGGATGTCCCGCGTGAAGGCATTGTCGTCAACCTGGCCGAGCTCCGGCTGTACTATTTCCCGCCGGGGCAAAATCAGGTGCAGGTTTATCCGCTCGGCATTGGCCAGTTAGGGCTGGAAACGCCGGAGATGACCACCCGCGTCGGGCAGAAAATCCCTAACCCGACCTGGACGCCGACTGCCGGTATTCGCGCGCGCTCGCTGGAGAAGGGTATTAAGCTGCCGCCGGTGATCCCCGCCGGGCCCAATAACCCATTAGGCCGCTACGCGCTGCGACTGGCCTACGGTAACGGCGAGTATCTGATCCACGGTACCAACGCGCCTGATAGCGTCGGGCTACGGGTGAGTTCCGGCTGTATGCGAATGAACGCTGACGACATTAAGGCGCTGTTCAGCCAGGTCCGCGCGGGCACGCCGGTACGGATTATCAATCAGCCGGTGAAGTTTGCGGTAGAACCCGATGGTAAACGCTATGTAGAGGTCCACAGGCCGCTTTCGCAAACTGAAGGGGAAAATACCCGGACAATCTCTTACACGCTTCCTGCCGCGTTTCAGGCCTTTTCTGACGATAAAGCGGTGGATGACCTGCAGCTGAAAAAAGCGCTGTCGCGAAGAGCGGGATATCCGGTGGTGGTTTCTGAAGGGGCGGGCAGCGCGACGACCGAGCTGTCAGCGCAGAATAGCCAGCAGAATGACACTAAACTGACGCAGTAGGGTAAAACAACAGGCAAAAAAATGGCGCACAATGTGCGCCATTTTTATTACCAGAACTCTTACTTACGGTAAGAGTGAGCCTGGTTGTCCAGACGCTGGTTAGCGCGAGCTGCGTCGTCTTTAGCAGCCTGAACGTCAGAACGCATTGCGTTCACGTCGTTGCTCAGCTGGTCAACTTTAGCGTTCAGAGTCTGAACGTCAGAAGACAGCTGATCGATTTTAGCATTGCTGGAGCAACCAGCCAGCAGAGTAGAACCCAGGATTACCGCGCCCAGTACCAGTTTAGTACGATTCATTATTAATACCCTCTAGATTGAGTTAATCTCCATGTAGCGTTACAAGTATTACACAAACTTTTTTGGGATGAGAATATTTTTTTTATCCGAATGCACTTATTTTTGATCGTTCGCTCAAAGAAGCATCGAATTCGTCGATTTGGTTTAAAAAGCGCTGTGAAAACAGAAGGCTTCCATCGGATTCATCTTAGATAATCTCTTATTAAATAGTAAAATCCGATTTGCATTTTTATTAAGAACAGCTAGGGAATGAATAAAAAAAAGCGCCCCAGAGGAGCGCTTTAAAAAAAGATAAAATAACCTGTAAATTATTACAGCACGTGCACGGAGGCTGTGTTGGTGGTGCCGCTTGGAACCAGCGCGCCAGAAACCATCACAACCACGTCGCCTTTACGCGCCAGGCCGCTCTGCAGCGCCAGCTCTTTACCCAGGTGGTAGAAATCATCAGTAGAGGCGATCTCTTTCACCAGCTGCGGTACCACGCCTTTGCTCAGGACTAACTGACGAGCGGTGGTTTCGTTGGTGGTCAACGCAAGGATAGTGGCGTCCGGGAAGTATTTACGCACGGCGCGTGCGGATTTACCGCCCTGGGTGGCGACGACAATCAGCGGCGCTTCCAGTTTCTCAGCGGTTTCAACTGCGCCGCGGCAAACCGCTTCGGTAATGCGCAGTTTGCGGTTGTCGTTGTTGTAATCCAGGCGGCTGGTCATCACGCGGTCGGTACGCTCGCAGATGGTCGCCATAATGGTAACGGCTTCCAGCGGGTATTTACCTTTCGCGGATTCGCCGGACAGCATTACGGCGTCGGTGCCGTCGAGGATGGCGTTAGCGACGTCGCCTGCTTCAGCGCGGGTCGGACGCGGGTTTTTGATCATGGAATCCAGCATCTGGGTCGCGGTAATAACGACTTTGCGCGCGCGGATACATTTTTCGATGATCATCTTCTGCGCGAAGATAACTTCTTCTACCGGGATTTCAACGCCCATATCGCCACGAGCAACCATGATGCCGTCAGACGCTTCGAGGATTTCGTCGAAGTTGTTCAGGCCTTCCTGGTTTTCGATTTTGGAGATGATCTGGATGTTTTCGCCGCCGTGCGCCTTCAGGTGCTCGCGGATTTCAACCACGTCAGAACGTTTACGGATAAAGGAAGCGGCTACGAAATCAACGCCTTGTTCACAACCGAAGATCAGGTCCTGCTTGTCTTTTTCAGCCAGCGCCGGCAGAGCGATAGAAACGCCCGGCAGGTTAACGCCTTTGTTCTCGCCGAGGTCGCCGTTGTTCAGCACTTTACAGATAACTTTGTTACCTTCGATCGCGGTCACTTCCATACCGATCAGACCATCGTCGACCAGCACGGTGTTGCCGACGCTCAGGTCGGTGGTGAAGCCTTCGTAGGTCACCGCAACGATTTCATTGTTGCCGATTACGGATTTATCAGTGGTGAAGGTAAAGGTCTGACCCGCTTTCAGGGAGACGTCGTTGCCGCCTTCCAGCTTGATGGTGCGGATTTCCGGCCCTTTGGTGTCCAGCAGGATTGCGGCTTTCTTACCGGTTTTGTTCATCACATTGCGCAGGTTCTGGATGCGCTGACCGTGTTCCGCATAGTCGCCGTGAGAGAAGTTCAGACGCATGACGTTCATGCCCGCGTCCAGCATTTTGGTCAACATCTCTTCGGATTCGGTTTTCGGACCGATGGTGCAAACAATTTTGGTCTTTTTCATGACAGTCTTAGTCTTTAAGTTGTGAAGGATATGGAAATCTCGCTCCGAGGGCGCACTGCCGCGGAGTCAAACCTGTGTTACGAAAGTTGCAATGCCACGCTCTAAGGATAGGTGACAACAAAAGAGCGTGCAGAAGAATGTGTGCTGGCGGTTCAGCCCATGAAAAGTGGCAATGTTTTGTACGTTTTTTTGTGCAGTCCAATGCGCTGAAACCATTCAAGAAAGAATCGAGGCGCATTATACGCTGCCGAAACGAAAAAGGAAAATAAAAACGGCGTTTCATTTTTAGTGTGATTAATGTAACAAAATTCACACGATTCGCTCGCGAAGCTGCAACACACTTTTGCCGCAGCGGATCAGATTAAACGGTGTTTTATCATATTTACAAACCTATTAAAGGCAGTAAAACGCTTCATTGAGTGGAAAAAAATAGCGCAGTTTGCTTTATTATAAAATCGTATCAATAATGAATTGATTGATAATGATAATTTACGAGTCTTGATAATGGGAAATAAAGCGAAAGACGACGAGCTCTATCAGGAAATGTGCCGCGTAGTGGGTAAGGTGGTATTGGAAATGCGCGATCTTGGCCAACAGCCAAAACATATTGTTATCGCCGGTGTCGTACGCACCGCGCTGGCAAATAACAAAATTGAACGTTCAGCGCTGACCCGCGAGGCGATGGAAAGGGTGATTCACGCGTTATCGGGGCACTAAACGTCGCGCCCCAACATAAGCCGCGCTTAAGAGATTACGAACCTAATCACCGCTTTTACCGCGATTTCGCAGTGGTGCGAGACCATCTCTTCGTCGTCGATTTCTGGCAGTGGATCGTCGAGATACAGGCTGCTGAAAGTATAAAAATTCGATACCTGATAGAAGCTAAAACTACTGATCAGCCTATGCACGTCGCGCGCTTGCAGACCAGCCTGGAAAATCCCCTGTTGCTGGCCGCGTTGCAGAATATCTTCGATAATCGACAGCGCGGTACGGTTAAGCGGCTTCAGCTCTTCTGAACCTTTCAACCACTTGCCGCGCTGCATGTTTTCCATGCAGATAACCCGCATGTAGTCGGCGTGAGTGGCGTGATAGCGCACGCTCCATTTCACCAATTGCACCAGCGCCTCAACCGGCGGCAGGTGCTCCAACCCCAGCTGTTGCTCCGTTTCACGGATCCGTGCATAGACATGTTGCAGTACCGCCTGGTACAGCTGCTCTTTGCTCTTGAAGTAGTAGACCACCATGCGTTTGGTGGTTTGCGCCTCGATGGCGATCTGCTCCATACGCGCGCCGGGAAGGCCATATTCGGCAAACACGGTAATGGCGGCGGCGAAGATGCGCTCCTTCAGGGATTGTGCTTCATCATGAGCAATGAGGGACATAACGACTCCTTTTTCTGTGGAGACAAAAAATACACATATTGATCACAATTCAGCAACCAAATCTGGCGCCTGTGAACCAAATGATACATAGTCAGTGCTCATGTCGATTGATGACCCGAGGACTCTTATGTTGCGTTCCATCGCTACCGTTTCGATATCCGGTACTTTAACCGAAAAGCTGCATGCTATTGCCGCGGCCGGTTATCAGGGCGTTGAAATCTTTGAAAACGATCTGCTCTATTATACGGGCACGCCGCGCGATATTCGCAACCTTGCCGCTGAATTAGGGCTAAAAATCACGCTTTTTCAGCCCTTTCGAGATTTCGAGGGCGCCAGCCGCGCGCAGTTTGCCGCTAACCTGCAGCGGGCTAAGCGGAAATTCGCTCTGATGCATGAATTAGGCTGCAATACCATGCTGCTCTGTAGCAATGTCCAGCCGGACTGTTCTGGCGATATCGAACTACAGGTCGCCGACCTGCGCATGCTGGCCGATCTTGCCGAGCAGGAAGGGATCGTCATTGGCTACGAAGCGCTGGCGTGGGGAACCCACGTTAACCGCTGGCGTCAGGCATGGGAACGGGTGCAGCGGGTGAACAGCCCGGCGATGGGCATCGTCCTTGATAGCTTCCATATTCTGTCGCTCGGGGATGATCTACAAGGACTTGCCGAGGTGCCGGTTGAGAAAATCACCTTCCTGCAGCTGGCTGACGCGCCGTTGATGAAGATGGATGTTCTCGAATGGAGCCGTCATTTCCGCTGCTTCCCGGGCCAGGGGCAACTGCCGCTGGTGGATTTCGCCCGTGAACTGACCCTCTGCGGCTATCGCGGACCCTGGTCGCTGGAGATATTCAATGACGGCTTTCGCGCCTCACCCAACGGCGCCACGGCAAAAGATGGCTACCGGTCGTTGCTGTGGCTCGAGGAGCAGACCCATCGGCAGCTTGCGGATTGCGATGCGGCGTTATTTTCACCACCTGCGCTACCGCGCTATGACGGTCTGGAATTTATTGAGTTCGCCGCCAGTCCGGCGGAGTCTATCGCGCTTGGCCAGCGCCTGACGCAGTTGGGTTTTAAGCTCCAGGGCAAGCATCGGTCTAAGCAGGTTGCGCTCTGGCGCAATGGTGAAGCGCGGGTGATTGTTAACGCGCAGTCGCACAGCTGGGCCGACCATTTTCATCAGCGCCACGGCATCTCGTTGTGCGCAATGGCGCTGCGGGTAAACCGCAGCGCGCCGGTTGTGGAGCGCGCCCGCGCCTACGGTTATGCCACCTGGCAGGGGGATGCCGGGCCTAATGAGAGTTCGATCCCGGCGGTTTGCGCCCCGGATGGCAGCCTGATATACCTGGTTGAAACCGGTGACGACATCTACGCCCGCGATTTTCATTTACAGGCAGCAGCGCCGCGCGACGATTACAGCGGTATTGACCATCTGGCGTTAGGCATGGAGGCCGACAGCCGCGACAACTGGATTATCTTTTTCCGTACGGTTTTCGGCTTCAGTCTCGAACATGAACAGACGCTGCCCGATCCATACGGCCTGGTACGCAGCCTGGCGGTTCATAGTCCGCAGGGCGATATCCGTCTGGCGCTGAATATTTCACAAAGTCGAGCCACGCAGATTGCGCGGTCGGTCGCCTGTTATCAGGGCGCCGGGCTACAGCACGCCGCTTTCGCCTGTCGCGATTTACCCGCAACGCTCGAAAGTCTGCCGCAGGCCGCGCTGAACGCGCTGCCTATCCCGGCGAATTACTATGAGGATCTGCTGGCGCGCTTTGGCGAAGAGCCGCAGGTAGAGGCATTGCAGCGCCTGCAAATTCTCTACGACCGTGATGCCCGCGGCGGCGAATTCCTCCATCTTTATACTCGTCCATTCGTGGCGGGGCGCTTCTTCTTCGAATTGACCGAACGGCGCGACGGTTACGCCCAGTACGGCGCGGTAAATGCCGCCGTCCGCCTTTCGGCCATGCAGTACAGTTAAACGTAGCAAATGGTTCACAACACAACATCGCAAACACAATAACAACATTCATCTGTACTCAAGACAGGAAACGACTATGAATTCTTATAGCCATAACCAGGCGACGGCGGTGGATACCGCGACCACCGCGCCACGCTCCCGGCGGCGTATCGGGATCCTGGCGCTGCTGGCCGTCGGCACGATGATTAACTATCTCGACCGCACGGTGCTCGGTATCGCCGCGCCGAGACTGACCGCCGAGCTCGGCATTGATGCCGCCATCATGGGAATTGTCTTTTCGGCCTTTGCCTGGACCTATGCGCTGGCGCAAATTCCCGGCGGTATTTTCCTCGATCGCTTCGGCAATAAGGTGACCTATTTTCTCTCCCTGGCGCTGTGGTCGCTGTTCACTTTATTTCACGGTATGGCAATTGGCTTGAAAACGCTGTTGCTGTGTCGTTTTGGGCTTGGCGTCAGTGAAGCGCCCTGTTTTCCGGTCAACAGCAGGGTAGTGAGTACCTGGTTTCCACAGCAGGAGCGCGCGAAGGCCACGGCGGTCTACACCGTCGGCGAATATCTCGGGCTGGCCTGTTTCTCGCCGCTGCTGTTCTGGATTATGGGCAGCTTCGGCTGGCGCGCGCTGTTTATCAGCGTCGGGGTTGTTGGCATCCTGTTCGCGCTGGTCTGGTGGCGTTGCTACCGCGAACCCCATCAGGATAGCCGCCTGAGCGACAGTGAACGCGAACATATTCTTCGCGGCGGCGGACTGGCTACCGCGCAGCAGCAGCAAAACGCTTTTAGCTGGCCGCTGGTGCGCCAGCTGGTGGCAAAACGACAGGTGATTGGCGCCAGCGTCGGTCAGTTTGCCGGTAACACCGTGCTGGTCTTCTTCCTGACCTGGTTTCCAACGTATCTGGCGACCGAACGCCACATGGCGTGGTTGAAAGTGGGCTTCTTCGCCATCCTGCCGTTTCTCGCCGCAGCGGGAGGCGTGTTGTTTGGCGGCTGGCTCTCCGACAAGCTGCTGAAAGCCACCGGTTCGGCCAATCTGGCGCGTAAGCTGCCTATCGTCGTCGGGCTGATGATGGCCAGTAGCATTATTTCCGCCAACTGGCTGCCGAGCGACCTGGCGGTGATCCTGATGATGTCATTTGCCTTCTTCGGCCAGGGAATGGTTGGCCTCGGCTGGACGCTAATCTCCGATATCGCGCCGCAGGGGCTTGGCGGGATAACCGCCGGCATCTTTAATTTCTGTACCAATCTGGCGGGGATCCTCACGCCGCTGATTATCGGTTTTATCGTTGCCGCTTCCGGTAGTTTCTTCTACGCGCTGGTCTATATCGGCGGCGCGGCGCTGCTTGGCGTAGTGGCCTATCTGTTTATTCTTGGCGATGTCAAACGCATCGAACTTTCGCAGTAACGACAGGAGTAGGGCATGATCATTAGTGGTCATACGCGGCTGATAGCGCATCTTGGTTATCCGACCGCCAGTTTTAAAGCGCCGATGATTTATAACCCATGGCTGTCCCATTGTGAGGCGGACGTCAAAGTGGTGCCGATGGGGGTGAAACCAGCGGATTACGCGGCGCTGGTGCCAGCGCTGTTTTCCATGACGAATATCGTCGGCGCGCTGGTCACCATGCCGCATAAAATGGCTACCTGCGGGCTGGTAGACCAGCTGAGCCCGACGGCGGCAATCGCTGGTGCCTGTAATGCCATCCGTCGCGAAGTCGATGGCAGCCTGCGCGGCGATATGTTCGATGGCGAAGGTTTTGTTCTGGGGATTAAGCGCAAGGGCTTTCAACCACAAGGGGCGAGAGCGCTGGTGATCGGCTGCGGCGGCGTCGGCTCGGCGATTGCCGCGTCGCTGGCGGCCGCAGGGGTCAGTACCTTGACGCTGTTCGACACCTGTGAAGCCGCCGCCGAGGCGCTGGCGGAGCGGCTGCATCAGCACTATCCACGTCTGGAGCTCGTCCTGATGCAGCGCGATCCCATCGCGCAGGATCTGGTGGTCAACGCCACGCCGCTGGGTATGAAAGCGGATGATCCGCTACCGCTGGACGTTTCGCGCCTGTCGCCGCGCACCTGGGTTGGCGAGGTGGTGATGAGCGTTGAATACACTCCGCTACTGCGGGCGGCGCAGACGTTGGGGTGCCCGATTCAGCGCGGTACCGATATGCTATTCGAGATGATCCCGGCCTATCTCGAGTTCTTCCTGCTCCCGGTGGCGACGCCGGAACAACTGCGCGAACGGGCCGAAATTCGCTACTGAATCAGCAAAAAAGGCGTTACCCTAGCGTTATGTTTTTGTCTTTATAGCGATTCGTGTAATGACCACTTCATTGACGCTGCTGGCGGCGGGGAGCCTGAAAAGCGCTTTCCTCCCGCTGCTGGCGCGATTTCAGCAGCTTAGCGGCATTCTGGTCGAGGCGCAGTTCGGCCCGGCCGGTCTGCTGCGCGAACGCATTGAAGGCGGTGAACGCTGCTCGCTGTTCGCCAGTGCGAATACCGAACACCCTCAGGCGCTGCTGCAGGCCGGGCTTGCGAAAAATTGCTGTTCGTTTGCCGCCAACCGGCTGATGCTGACCGCGCGCCGCACGCCTGACACCGATCGCGCTGACTGGCTGGCGTTGCTTCGCGACGGGCGACTGCGGCTGGCGACCTCCACGCCGGGCTGCGATCCCTCCGGTGATTACACATGGCAGCTTTTCGCTCGCCTTGAGGCCAGCTTTCCGGGGCTCGGACGGGCGTTGATGGCCCGGGCGCAGCAGCTGGTCGGCGGCCGGGCGTCGCTGACTGTGCCGTCGGGCATTACCGCTGGGGCGTGGCTGATTGGCGAAGACTTTGCCGATCTGTTTATCGGTTACGCCCACTATGCGGTTCAGATGACGGAGAGCGCGCAGTTTCGCACGTTACTCATTCCCGAGCCGTGGAATATACGCTGCGAATATCAACTGGCGGAAATTGAGGAAAGCGCCGCCGCGCGGCAGCTACGGCGCTTTATCACCGCGGAAGAAGGGCAGAACTTTCTGCGCGCGGCAGGTTTTTTGGCCGTTAACGATGGATAGTAAACTGCGGCGCCAGTAACGGCACCGCGCTACCGGGATGATGGATTTTGTGGACCGGCAGGCCGTAGGCGCGGCGCAGGTTTGTCTCGCTGAGCACTGCGAATGACTCTCCCGCCAGCCATTCGCCGCCGGGCAACAGCAGCAGGGTATGGCTGGCGACCTGCAGGGCGTGAGTCGGATCATGGGTGGTGAACATCACCGTGCGTTTCTGCCGATGAGCAAGGTCGCTAATCAGCTGTAACACAATCTGTTGATTGGCCAGATCCAGCGCTGAGCAAGGTTCATCTAACAGGATGTTCTGGCTGGCGCTGACCAGCGCGCGGGCTATGAGCGCCAACTGCTGCTGACCGCCGGACAGGGCGCGAAAAAGCTGATTGGCCAGCGCGGCGATCCCCAACTGCGCCAGCGCCTGTTGAACCTCCCGTTCATCTTCCGGCCCCGGCTGCGCTAACAGATCGACGTGGCGGGCGCGCCCCATCAGCACCACATCGCGCACTTGCCAGCCAAACGCCGGACGAAATGACTGCGGCACGATGGCGACGCCGCCTTCCACGCTAAATTTCCCGCCGAGCGGCGGCAGAACGCCGGTCAGGGTATCCAGTAGCGTGCTTTTACCACGACCGTTGGCGCCCAGAATTGCCCAGATTTGCCCGTGACGGCACTGCATTGATAGTGGGGCGAAGAGCGGCTGACGATGACCATAGCGCAGGGCGTCCAGTGATAAGGAAATGTTCATTGGGCCACTCCGCGGCGTTGAGACTGAATCAGTAAAAGGGTAAACAGCGGCGCGCCGAGCAGGGCGGTAATAATGCCAATTGGAATCTCCGCCTGGGTTAAGGTGCGCGCCAGGTCGTCCACCACCACCATAAACGCGCCGCCGAGCCAGAATGCCGTTGGCAGCAGGCGGCGGTGATCGGCGCCGACCAGCAGTCGCGCCAGATGCGGAATCACCAGCCCGACCCAGGCGATGCTGCCGCTAACCGCGACCTGGGCGGCGACCAGCACCGCGCAGCAAACCAACACTCCGCGGCGCAATTTGGCCACCGAAACGCCAAGACCGTGCGCATCTTTATCCTCCAGCGCCAGTAGGTTGATACGCCAGCGCAGCTTTAGCAGGATAACGGCGGCGACGGCGACCGGCAGCGCCATGGACAGCACTTTGTGCCAGTTGGCGGTGGCAAAGCTGCCGAGCAGCCAGAAAACGATATTCGGCAGGGTTTCTTCCGTATCGGCAAGGTACTGCATCAGGCTGACCAGCGCGGCAAAGAAACCGCTGAGAATAATGCCGGAAAGGATCAGCGCCAGCGTGTTTTCACGCCCTTGTAGCCTGGCAATCAGATAAACCAACATCAGCGCGGCGAGGCCGAAGAAGAAGGTGCAACCCATCATCGATATGATGTCAAAACCTAGCAGGATCGCCAGCGTGCCGCCGAAGGCGGAGCCGGAGGTCACACCGATGATATGCGGGTCGACCAGCGGGTTGTGGAATACGCCCTGTAAAGTCGCGCCGCATAGCCCCAGCGAGCCGCCGGCCAGCAGCGCCATCGCTACCCTGGGAAGTCTGACTGACCAGACTATCTGCCCGGCGACGGCGCTGGCGGACGCGCTATGCGTAAGCTCATGAAAGACCTCATTCAGGCTGAGGGGGTACTGCCCCAGGCATAGCGAAGCGATAGCGATAAATAACGTTGCCGCCGCCAGCCCGCCGTGCAGCAGGGTCCAGTGAAGGTTACTGCGCATTCGGCGTCCATTTCACGCGGTAGAAGCGTTGATAGTAATCCTGCGCTTTGGCATCGACATCGACGTTCCGGTAGCGGGAAGGATAGAGCTTTTTCGCCATCCACAGTTCGCCTATCGCCAATGCCTCTGGCATTGGATAGCCCCAGGCCTTGGCGTATTCCGGCATCAGCCATACGCGGTGGTTTTTCACCGCGTCTATCGTCTGCCATTGCGGGTCGTTTTCAATCTGTTTGACCACCTGCGGATAGCGGTCCTGGACGAAGATCACCTCGGGGTTCCACTGCAGAACCTGTTCCAGCGAGACCTGACGCGCCCCCTTAACCGTCGCGGCCGCAACGTTCAGCGCCCCGGCATGCTTCATCATCAGACCGGTATATTTGCCGGAGCCGTAGGTGTTGAGATCCGGGTTGGCCATGTACACGCGCACCCGCTGATTCTCAGGGATACCGGCGACCGGGGCGTTAGCTTCTGCCCGTGCCGCGAAGGTGTAATCAATCAGCGCTTCGGCCTGGCTTTGGCGTTCGACGACTTCGCCAATCAGGCGGATCCCTTGTTTGAGCCCGTTGTTATAGGCCTGCTCTTCATTGGCCATCGTCGGATTCATTTTGCTTTTCTCTCCCGCCGCGTCCTGGCGCAGAGAGATGGCGATAACCGGAATACCGGCATTTTGGATCTGCTGGATCATCGCCTGCGGCGCGTAATTGGCGACGAACACCACCTGCGGATGCAGCGCCAGCAGGCTTTCGATATTGACCTGCGTTAAATCACCCGGCGTCGGCAGATTTTCAATAGCGGGCATAAAGCGGACAAACTGCGGCCCGAGCTGTTTTTTCCAGCTGCTTAACACGCCAACGATATCGTCGCCGGCATTCAACTGGACCAGGAGATTAAGCGTCTGGTGCTGCAGGACGACCGCGCGGGTGATGTGATCCGGAAGCGTAACCTGGCGGCCCAGCTGATCGGTAACGGTGCGGTCGGCAAAGGCCTGGCTGGTGAACAGGCTGGCGCTACACAGCGCCAGGCCTAAAAGTAAACGGTGTGGTGACATGGATTAACCCGGTTGGAGAAGAATAATCGATATATACTAAATTATATAGCGATGCCAAAAACAAAGCATCAACATCTTGCGTAGCGAGCGGCCTTGGCCTACGGTAAATCCACCACCAATCCATTCATGCGACGTTATGTCTTATCCATCCCGCTTGTTAAGTGATATTCCCGGTATTCGTTACGCTTTTCTTGATGTGCACGAAACCGCCGCCTTTCCGTACAGCGAAATGGCGCCGGTTAAGCTGGTGCACGGCAATGTTGTTCATCACTATCAGGAGCCGCAGGCAGAGCGGCCGCATGCCGATGCGGTGTTTACGGCGCTGCGTGGGCAAAAGGTCGGCGTCGTCACCGCCGACTGTTTACCGCTGTTAATGGCTTCGCGGGATGGGCGCTATGTTTGCAGCGTGCATGCCGGCTGGCGCGGAGCGGCGAGCGGCATTATTGAAAACAGCCTGGCGCTGTTTCACCAGCATCAGGTGGCGACAGAAGAGATTGTGGTGGTCTGCGGGCCGCATATTCACGCCTGCTGCTATGAGGTTTCGGCCGATTTTTATCGAACGCTGTTGACCATGCCGGCGGGCAAGCTGGCAAAACGGTACAGCGACGAGCTCTTTCATCAGCGCCTCGCCCCACCAGGAACCGGGCAAGCGCAGGCGACCGGTAGCGATAATCTGTGGTTCGATCTCCGCGCGCTGGCGCAACGGGTGCTGCAACAGGCCGGGGTGGCGGCGGAAAATACCGAATGGCTGGGAAGCTGTACCTACTGTACGCCGCAGGCGCTCGGCTCCTACCGTCGGCGTACCCATTTTCCGGCGGCGAAAACCTTCCAGTATTCATGGATTATGCGTGAATGAGATAAAATGATGTTTGCTGATGTGTAACATCGGCGCACGCTTGCTATCTCTACGGTCCTTCAAACAAGGAGGATCGTAAAATGAAAGCTAACTCAGTTGTACTGGCCCTGACGCCGCTGCTGGCCGCCAGCGCTTTTTCCGCCCATGCAGGACCGCAAGCCCAGGCGGTATGCGGCTACAGTCACACCCTTGGCGACGACGCGATTATGATGTTCGGCATGCCCAACCAGGCGATGTGGCATGATTTCTTCGGCAATAGCCACACCGACGCGGTCTCAACCTATCAAACCCTGCGCGCACAGCCGGAAACCACCTGTGATAACAAGGCCGACAGTTCTGCATACTGGGCGCCGTCAATGAAGTTGCCGGATGGACAAATTGTCACTCCGGCTTATCAGAAAACCTATTATCAGGCGACCAAAGTCGAACAGTATCCGCTGCATCCTTTCCCGTCGGGGTTAGAGCTGCTGGCTGGCGACCACCACGGCTCCGCGCCGAGCTCGCGGATAACCTTCCTGTGCGCCAACGGTAAAGGCTATAGCAACAAAGCCGGTGAGGTTTGCGGCCTGCGTAAAGCGGGCGATGCCGTACAGTTTAATATCGGTATTCAGTTCCCCAACTGCTGGGATGGCGTCAACCTCAAACCGAGCCACGGTCACAGCAATGCCGCCTATGATGTCAACGGCGCCTGCCCGGCCGACTATCCGGTAAAAATCCCGACGGTTAATATGAATATCGCCTACGTGCTGCCGCAGATTAAATCACTGGACACGGCGAAAATTGAGCTGTCGATGGACCCGGTTATGAAGGGCGATAAACGTGAAGAGAAGTGGGGCAGCATCTATACTGCCCATGCGGATTTCATGAACGGCTGGACGGTCGAGGGCGCGCACTTCATGACCGAACACTGTATGAATGACGGTATGGATTGTGGGACCAACGTGCCTTATAGCTTCTCGCTGGCGGAAGAAAACGCGGTGGTCGAGAGCGCGCAGCCGAATGTTAACTTCGGGGCGCCTGAAGCGCTGCAGATTTCCGATAACTGGAAGAACGGCGGCCGTACCAGCAACCCGGAAACCCTGACCCTGGTGAAGTTTAAAATCCCGGCGCTGCCGAAAGATCAGGATGCGTCGCTGTTTAAGTATCGTCTGCGTCTGTACGGCGGCAAGGTTGAAACCAACGGCGCGGATCAGATTTTCTTCTATCCGGCCAGCAATAGCTGGAGTGCGTCAAGCGTGACCTGGAAGCATCGCCCGACCTGCAGCTACAATTCAGATGCTCAACTGTATCTCAATTCATCTCGTGAGTATCGGATGGTGGATATCGATAAAGCGGTGCGTAAGGCGCTGGCGGAAGGGAAAACCGAAATCTCCTGGTACATCGGCGGCGACCGTCAGGGCAACCACTATCAGTTTGACGCCGCAGCGGCGCAGAAGCAGCCGATCCTGATGCTGGTTGGTTTTAAAACCACCCCGGAAATTTAATTCGCAATAAAGGTAAGCTATTCCCGGTGGCCGTGTCGCCACCGGTTTTTTGACTTACAACACCTTAAAGCCGTGGGTACCATCGCGGGCTAACTGTTCCACCAGACCAAACTCCCAGTCGAGATAAGCCTGCATCGCCTCAGCGGAGTTATCGGTTCCTTCATAAGGCCGTCGATAGCGATCGCTGCGCGCTGTTGCCAGATGCGTCTCGCCCTGTTCCAGCGCCAGCCCGGCATCAATCCACGCCAGCGTCCCGCCGCTTAACAGTTGCACCGGCTTACCGGTCAATGCCGCGACTTCAGGCACGGCGTAGCGGGCCAGCAGGCTGCTGCCACAGGTGACAACGTAACGTTTTGCGGGAGGGATGAGCTCAAGCGCCTGGCGCAGCTGTGAACGCACCAGCCACCAGGCGCCGGGGATATGCCGTGCGACATAGTTCGCGCTGGTGGTGAAATCCAGTACCACGGTGCCGGGTTCGCGCAATTGTTCCGCTAACTGCGCTGGGGTTATCTCCTCAGCCTGCGGCGCCGGCGGTACGCTGACGGGCGGAACGCCGCGTTCGCTCAATTGCTCAACGCGGACATCGCGTAAAACCGCCACTTCCCAGCCCATCTGCGCCAGCCAGGACGCCGCGATCGGCGCGCGGATCTCATCATCGGCGACCAGCACAATCCGCGCTCCGCGTACGCTGGCGTAATGATCGGTTTCCTGCACCAGCTGGCCGCCAGGGGCATTCACGCTGTGCGGCAGATGGCCTGCGGCATACTCCTCGGGGCTGCGAACATCAAAGAGATAGGTGGTGCGGCTCGGCTGCTGTTGCCAGCGGGCTAAAGTCGGGGCATCAATGAAGGCCACGCCAGCGCGCTCGGCCAACTGCGTCACCGCAGCCACGCGTTGCGCTGAGGCGCGGAAATCGGCGTCGTAGCGCCGCTGTTGGCCGTGCTCGAGTTCCAGTCCGGCTAAGGTCCAGCCGATGGTACCGTTGCGCAGTGCGTATACCGGATTGGCTAAGCCGGCATTGCGCAGCGATTGGGTACCGACAATGCTGCGGGTACGGCCGGCGCAGTTAACGATCACTGTCGTTTGCGCCGACGGCAGCAGGCCTTCAATGCGTAACGCCAGCTCCCCGCCGGGCACGCTGATGCTGCCGGGAATATTCATCGTTTGATATTCATCGAAACGACGCGCGTCGACCACCACGACCGGCTGTGGCCCCTCGATCAGCGCCTTCACTTCCTCAGCGCTCAACGACGGCGTCTGGCGTTCGCTCTCTACCAGCTCGCCGAACGCTTTGCTCGGTGAGTTAACGTCCTGAAAGAGCTCGCCGCCGCTACGCTGCCAGCCCGTCAGTCCGCCTGCCAGTAGCGCGACATCCTGATAGCCCCAGCGTTGCAGCCGTTCAAGGGCCTGCTCCGCGAGACCTTCGCCGTTATCGTAGAGGGTAATCGGCGTCGTCAGGCGCGGCACGCGGCGAAAAATCTCCAGCTCCAGCTTGCTGAGCGGCAAATTAGCGGCAAACAGCGGATGGTTAGTGGCAAATGCGGCCTCTTCGCGAACATCGATGAGCGCCACTTCCGCGCCATCGATTAGCGCCTGGCGCACCTCGGCTGGCTGGCGGTAATTGTAGTCAGGCATATTCATTATCCTTTGAGAGATCCCAGATATTGGGCAAGTGGCGGTTGGAGTAACCGGAGACGAAAGGTTTGGCGATCCCATCCGCGGTATAAACAGCACGCCGGACGCCGCCGATGTTAGCGCCGTAGACGTGAATACTGATTGAGACGTGGTCCGCTAGCGCATTACTCACCCGATGAATATCGCCATCGCGGGAAGAGACTTTTTCCACCTTGCCGGGTGAAAGCCGTTCAGCAGGACCAGTGGCGATCGGTAAACCGCGTTCGTCGAGTCGGTAGCGCTGGTTCTCCTCCGCGCCGCGCAACATACCGATGGCTCCCCAGACCCGATGGTCGTGGATCGGCGTCGATTGCCCCGGCCCCCAGACGAAGCTGACAATCGAAAAACGTTGGCCGGAATCGGCATGCAGCAAATACTGCTGATAGTGGTGGGGATGCGGTAGGGTGTACTCTTCCGGTAACCAGTCATCTTTTTGCACAAGCGAAGCCAGGCGCACGGCGACGGCGTCGAGCAGGGGGGCCTCATCGGTAAACTGGCGATGCAGGGCATCAAGGTCTTGAATGAACTGGCGTAATTTTTCCACTCGCGGTGCGGTCATGGTGGTTTCCTGTTGTCGGGACTGGTCATTACGCTAGCAAAGGCGTTAATATAATTAAAATGCAATTTCCGCATATATTAATATGCAAAAATCACATTAAGGATTGTATGCGTATCGACGACATTGATGCTCTGCTGGCTACCGTGCAGTTTTCCTCCCTAAACCAGGCTGCGGAATATCTTGGCATTACCCAATCGGCCATTACCCGTCGGCTTCAGCGCCTTGAGCAAACCCTCAATGTGACGCTGCTGGAGCGCCAGACCAGGCCCCTGACGCTCACCGCCGCCGGGCACCGGGTGTATGAACAATGTCTGAGCATCAAGCGGGAAACTAAAAAGCTGTACGGTCTGCTTGACCCGGAGGCGGAGCCGCAGGGCGTTCTGCGTCTTGGCGTGCCGCAGAGCGTGGCGGAAATCGCCCTCCAGCCGGCGCTGAGCGCGCTACGCCAGCAGTTCCCGGCTCTGGAGCCGCAGGTGACCTGCGGCTGGAGCGGGCTGTTGCAAAAACGGCTGGAGAGCGTCGAACTGGATGGTGTTCTGGCGATGGGACCGCAACAGCAGCGCTTTGTTGATGGTTACAGCGGGAGGCTGCTGTGTCCGCTGGATATCGTGGTCATCGCGGCGAAAAGCTGGCGACTGCACGCCGGAGCGCTGCGCGACTGTGCGCAGCGAGGCTGGATACTGAATCCCGACGGCTGTGGTCTGCGGGCCGGGCTAATCCGCGAACTACAATCGCAGGGGCTGCGGCTGGCGCTGAACGTCGAGACCGCCGGCGCCCAGTTGCAAATCAGCCTGGTGGCGCAGGGGCTGGGGCTTGGCCTGGTGCCTCGCGCCGCGCTGGCGGCCAGCCCGTGGCGCGACGAAGTAGCCACGCTTACGCTCGCGGATTTTCAGCCGCAAGTGCATCTGTGGCTGGTACATGCGCAGAATCTGGCTAACCTCAGCCAGCCGCTGACTTTTTTCGCCGGAAAAGTGGTCCAGCAACTTAACGCATCTTTCTGATACGTATATGTTATTTTAAGAAATGCTTATCTTGCATATTAAGTTATGATAAAAATGCATTTTGTTCATTAAGTGCCTGTGTATAGGGTAATGAAAACGCGCCGCCGCCGCGGCCCATTCATTACCTTGCTACCAGGAGTTCTGTATGAGCATTCAGTTTCTCGGCATGATCGGCCACCGCCTGTCGTCAGAAACCATCGCCCCGGTAGGGCCGATTTTTGACCGTGATTATATTGTGCGCTTCGCGCAAACACATGAAGCCGCGGGGTTTGACCGTCTGCTGGTGGGGCATTGGTCCGATCAACCCGATGGCTTTTTGGTGACCGCGCTGGCGGGGTTGTCGACGCAAAAGATAGCTTTCCTGCTGGCGCATCGCCCCGGTTTTGTCTCGCCAACTCTCGCCGCGCGTAAATTCGCCACTCTTGAACATCTGCTTGGCGGCCGGCTGGCGGTACATATTATCAGCGGCGGCAATGATGCCGAGCAGCGCCGTGACGGCGATTATCTCGACCACGACCAGCGCTATGCGCGCACCGACGCCTTCCTCGATACCATCCGCAAAGTCTGGACCGCCGAACAGCCAGTGGACATCGATAATGATTTTTATCAGGCGCAACAGGCCTGGTCAGCCATTCGCCCGCTGCAGAAACCGCATATTCCCCTCTATTTCGGTGGCTCGTCGGAGGCGGCAATTACGGTTGCCGGTAAACACGCTAACGTCTTCGCGCTATGGGGGGAGTCGCTGGCGCAGACTGCGGAAACTATCCAGCGGGTACGTGCCGAAGCGGCAAAACATCAGCGCGAGATCGGTTTCAGCGTGTCGTTCCGGCCGATAATCGCCGATAGCGAAGCGGAAGCCTGGGAGAAGGCCGAGCATATTCTGCATGTCGCCACCGAGCGGGCGGCGCAGAGTGAAGGGGGCTTTAAAGCCAAGCCCGATAGCGTTGGCGCGCAGCGTCTGCGGGCTACGGCGGCGCAGGGCAAGGTGGTGGATAAACGCCTGTGGACCGGCATCGCGCAGCTGGTGGGCGGTGGCCACAACTCCACCGCGCTGGTCGGCACGCCGGAACAGGTTGCCGATGCGCTGCTCGACTACTACGACCTCGGCGTACGTAACTTCCTGATCCGCGGATTCGACCCCCTGAACGATGCGCAGGAGTATGGCAAAGCGCTACTGCCGATTACCCGCGAAAAAGCCGCGCTGCGCGCCGTGGCGGAGCGTGCATCGTGAGGCAACACCCTATTGCTGATTGGCCGCGGCAGCTTGCCGAGATCCGCCAACTGATGGCGGAGGAGGCTGCCAGCCTTGATGCCAGCGGCGATTTTCCCCATCGCAATATTGACGTTCTGCGTCGACGCGGGTTTTTAAGCCTTGCCGTACCGTCGCAGTATGGTGGTGCAGGCGCCAGTTTAGCCGAACTGCAACAGGCTATCGCCGCCATCGCCTGGGGCGAACCGGCGACCGCGCTGATTGTCTGCATGCAGTACCTACATCATCTGCGGCTGGCGGAAAATACGCATTGGGCTGAGCCGCTACGCCAGCGCGTGTTTGATGATGCGCTCACAAACGGCGGGTTGATCAATAGCCTGCGCGTCGAGCCGGATCTGGGCTCTCCGGCGCGCGGCGGCCTGCCGCAAACGATAGCCAGCCGTAACGGCCGGGGCTGGCTGATTAACGGTCACAAAATTTATACCACCGGTATCGAAGGGTTGAGCTGGCTGGCGCTGTGGGCGCGCAGCGACGACAACCCGCCGCTGGTCGGTAGCTGGCTGGTCCCTGCCGACAGCGAGGGCATCAGCGTAGTGAAAAGCTGGGATCACGTAGGCATGCGGGCCACCGGCAGTCACGAGGTGGTGCTGAAAAACGTGCAGGTATCCGCCGGGCACGCGGTAGACGTTTGGCCTGCCGACGAGCCGCCCGCGCCGGACGCCGAACAATTTCGTCTGTTTGCTAACCGTCATACGGCGTTGCTGGCGACGATTTACGACAGCGTGGCCCGCGCGGCGCGCGACTGGCTTGTCGCGTGGCTTGGTGCGCGGGTTCCCGGCAATCTTGGACAACCGCTTTCCAGTCTGCCGCGGGTACAGGAAAAAGTGGGGCAGATAGAGGGGCTACTGCTGGTTAACCGCGCTCTGCTGGAGAATGCCGCGGAGCTGGGCTTTTCCGCTATTGAGGCCAATCTGGCGAAAGTCACTATCACCGATAACGCCATTCTGGCGGTCAATCTGGCGCTTGAACTCACCGGCAATCATGGTTTAAGCCGGCAAAATCCTCTGGAACGCCACTATCGCAACGTCCTGTGCGGGCGGGTACATACGCCGCAGAACGACAGCGCGTGGCAGGCGGCGGGTAAACACGCTTTTCAACAACAAGGATAATTAAGATGCGCATACCTCATTTTACCCGCATAGCCGGGGCGCTAATGCTATTGACGCTGAGCGGCTATGTTGCGGCTCAGGAAAGAATCACGCTGCGAATTGCCGATCAAAAAGGCGGCATGCGGTCGCAACTGGAGGCTGCTAACGCCTTGCAAAACCTCGCTTACGATATTAAATGGGCGGAGTTTCCTGCCGCCGCGCCGCTGGCTGAAGCACTCAACGCCGGCGCGGTTGACGTGGGGATTATCGGCGATGCGCCGCTGCTGTTCGCGCTGGCGAACGGCGCGCCGGTAAAAGCTATTGCCGTCGATAAGAGCAACCCGGCGGGGACCGCCGTGCTGGTGCCGCCCGGCAGCGCGTTAAAAAGCGCGGCGGATCTGAAAGGTAAACGCATTGCCACCGGTAAAGGATCAATTGGCCATTTTGTGGCGCTGAAAGCGCTGGAGCAGGCGGGGGTCTCGCCGAAGGATGTCCAGTGGGTATTCCTTGGCCCGGTGGATGCGAAAGTCGCGCTGCTTAACGGTTCGGTAGATGCCTGGGCGACCTGGGAGCCCTATACCACGCAACTGGTGAAAACCGCCGAAGGGCAGATTCTGGTGAGCGGTAAAGGGCTGTTGCCGGGTAATACCTTCCTGGCCGCCACCGATAATGCGCTGAAGGATCCACAAAAGCGCGCGGCGCTTCAGGATTATCTCACCCGACTGGCCGGCGCCGAGCGTTGGGCATACGCCAATCTCGATAGCTATGGCAAAACGCTGGGGGAGATCATTCGCTTCCCGGCGGAGATCGCCCGCGCGCAGTTTGCCAACCGCCAGTCGCAGTGGCAGCGGCTGGACGCGCCGACGGTCGCCCAGCAGCAGTCGACGGCGGACTTTTATCTTGCCAACGGCCTCATTCGCGCAAAGCTCGATGTAACGCCGACATTTGATAACGGCTTTAACGTGCCGGTCGCGCCGGTTCATGCGGAGGCGGCGCCATGATGACCACACGTTTTACCCGTCGTCGTTTCTTACAATTTACCGGCGGTCTGGCGCTGGCCGGGGCGTCTGTGCCGCTATGGGCTCACGATATGGCGGAGATGGCGAGCGGCGATGAACATCCGGCGCTGCGTCTGGCGCAGCCTTACAAAATCAAGCTGGCGATCAACAAAAGCGCGGTGTGCCTGGCGCCGGTCGCCGTCGCGGAGCAACAGAAGATTTTTAGTAAATATAATCTCGACGTTGAGTTTGTTAACTTTGGTAACTCGACGGATGTCCTGCTGGAAGCGATTGCCACCGGCAAGGCCGACGCCGGGGTAGGCATGGCGTTACGCTGGCTGAAGGCGCTGGAGCAGGGGTTTGACGTCAAACTTACTGCCGGAACGCACGGCGGCTGCCTGAATTTGTTGACGGCCAAAAACTCGCCTTTTAGCGGTCTGGAGAGCCTGAAAGGGCAAACCATTGGCGTCACCGATATGGCCGGGCCGGATAAAAACTTCTTCGCCATCTTGCTGAAACGCCACGGTATCGACCCGATTAGCGATGTGCAGTGGAAAGTCTATCCGGCCGACCTGCTCAGCGTGGCGCTGGATAAACGCGAAATCGCCGCCATTAGCGGCAGCGAACCCTTTAGCTATCGCCTGCTGGAAACCGGCAAATATCAGCTAATCGCCAGCAATATGACCGGCGATTACGCCAATCTGAGCTGCTGCGTGCTGGGCGTCAGCGGTTCCCTTGCGCGCGCTCATAAACCGGCGGCGGCCGCGCTTACCCAGGCGATTCTGGAAGCGCACAGCTATGCCGCCGCGCACCCGGAAAGCGTGGCGCAATCTTTTCTCGCCCATGCGCTAAACACTAACGAAGCGGAGGTGAGCGGCATTCTTCACGGCCAGGGGCACGGCCATCATGCGGTGGGCGAGGCTTTTGTTAAAGAGCTGACGCAGTATGCCGTGGATCTGCAGCGGGTACAGGTCATCAAACCGGGAACCGATCCTCATCAGTTTGCGGAGAGTATTTATGTCAACGTTTTCGCCTGATCGCGCGCTCGCCCGACCGGGGCTCGGCGCTCTGCTCTGGACGGAGGGCGGGCTTGCCGCCGCGCTATGGCTACTGGGCGGCCTGTTCACACAGGCCTGGCCCGATGCCGGTCGGCGCTGGCCGTTTAGCGAGGAGTGGGCGCTGGCGCAGTTCACTCTCGGCGGCGGACTGCTGTTACTGACGCTGAGTTACCGTTACTGGCGCCAGCGGGGCGCTCGTTTGCAGCGTGCCGGAAAATGGCTGGCGCTGCTGCCGGTGCTCTTCGCGCTATGGGAAGGGCTGACGGCTAAGACGGCGTTTTTGCCGGTGCCGTTTTTCGCTCCGCCGCAGGCGCTGATTGAAGTGCTGCACGATGACTGGCCGCGGCTGCTTGATAGCCTGCTGCATTCGCTGGGGCTGCTTGGTCTCGGAGTGCTGCTTGGCACCAGTTGCGGGTTTATCAGCGGGCTGGCGATTGGCTGGTCTCAGCGTATTGGCTATTGGGTGCATCCGGTATTACGCCTGCTGGGGCCGGTGCCTTCCACCGCGCTGCTGCCGCTATGCCTGTTTATCTTTCCTTCAAGCTTCGGCGCCAGCGTTTTTTTAATCGCGCTCAGCACCTGGTTCCCGGTCACGGTATTAACCTGGTCCGGGGTCATCGGTATCGATAAAGCGTGGTATGACGTGGCGCGAACGCTGGGAGCCAGCCAACGGTTCCTGATCCTGCGCGTGGCGATCCCCGCCGCGCTGCCGAACGTGTTTGTCGGCTTATTTATGGGGCTTGGCGCGTCGTTTTCAGTGCTGATTGTCGCCGAAATGGTCGGCGTCAAATCCGGGATCGGTTTTTATCTGCAGTGGGCGCAGGGCTGGGCAGCCTATCCGAATATGTACGCGGCGCTATTCGTGATGGCGTTGTTATGTTCCGGCCTGATTAGCGGGCTATTTATGATTCGCGATCGGCTCCTGAGCTGGCAGCGCGGAGGAATGCAATGGTAAGTGCCCAGACAGTTTCGACCGGTGCGGCGGTGGCGGTACGTCATCTTCATCATGCTTTTACATTGGGCAAACAGACGGTGCCGGTGCTGGAAAATATCAGCCTGCAACTGCGCCCAGGGGAGAGCGTTGCGCTGCTTGGCCCCTCAGGATGCGGTAAATCGACGCTGCTGCGTCTGCTGGCGGGGCTGGAGCCACAGCAAAGCGGGCATATTGAGATTGACGATGCGGCGATAGGCGGGCCGGGGCCGGAACGGATCCTGGTTTTCCAGGACCCAACGCTTTATCCGTGGCTGACGGTGCGGCAAAACGTGCTGCTGGGGCCGCAGGCGCAGGGGAAAAAGGGGCAGGAGCCGAAGGCCGACGCGCTGATTTCACGCATCGGGCTGCAGGCGTTTAGCGAGGCGTGGCCGCGGCAGCTTTCCGGCGGGATGGCGCAGCGTGCGGCGCTGGCGCGCGCGTTGCTCAATGAACCGCGTCTACTGCTGCTTGATGAGCCGCTGGGTAAGCTGGATTCGCTTACCCGTATCAGCATGCAGCGCGAACTGATTGCGCTGTGGCAGCGGCAGGGTTATACCAGCCTGCTGGTGACCCACGATATTGAAGAAGCGCTGCTGCTCTGCGAGCGGATGCTGGTGATGTCGCCGCGGCCGGGGCGCATTATCGCTGAGTTTACGCTTCCGCTGGCGTTTCCCCGCCATCGCGACAATCCACTGCTATTGCAGCATCGGCAGGATATTTTGCGTATCCTCGGCCAGGAAGAGGATTGGTAAGCCAAATGCATCATCCGGTATTTCCCCGCAGCAGGGGCTGAGGGGAGGTAGCCCGGATAAGGCGCAGCGCGCCGCTATCCGGGGCAGGGTAAGGCTTAAAAATCCATTTTCACCGTAAACTGCACTTCACGCGGGTCGCCAATCTGGTTGCCGAGATTATTGGTGCCGATTGACGAGGTATAATAGGTCTTATCGAACAAGTTCTTCACATTCACCTGTAGCGTTACCGGATACTGCAGCTTCATTTTATAGGCCGCGAAGACGTCGGCCACCGCATAGCCCTGTAGATAATAATCCGCGCCGTTGGTGCCGGACCGTTTGCTGACCGCGTGGCCGCCGCCGCCAACGGTCAGGGTGTTGCTGTTATAGACGTTATGAATGTCATAGGTCAGGAACAGCGAACCGGTATGTTTTGGCACGTTCGGTAGCGGTTTACCGGCATAATCGGGATCTTCCAGCACTTTGGCATCGGTATAGCCGTAGCTGGCGATGATGCTGAGGTTATCGGTGAGCGAGCCCGCCAGATCCACCTCCACGCCGCGCGAGCGAACCTTACCCGCGGTCTTCGCCACCGTCTCGTCGCCGATGCTTTCGGTATACAGCACGTTACGTTTATGAATATCAAATAACGCGATATTGGCGGTGATACCCTCTAACAGGTCGAATTTCGCGCCGACTTCGTAAGAGGTGGACTCTTCCGGCGGCAGTTCGCCGATGTAGCTGGCAATTGACGACTGCGGCATAAACGACTGGGCGACGTTAGCAAACAGCGACACGTTTGGCGTTACCTTGTAGACCAGGCCAGCCTTCGGCGTCCATTTCTCATCGCGGCTATCGGTATTGACGTTAAACGGACGGCCTTTACCGGCATACTGGGTGTAATACTGGTAGCGTACGCCGGCCACGGCAATCCAGTTATCGGTCAGGTACAGGGCGTCCTGCAGATAGGTCGCATAGCTCTCCTGCTTGATGCGCTGATCGCTATCGGCAGCGGAAACGGTATTACAGGTATCGAGAGTGCCGTAAACCGGATGATAAATATTAAAGCCTTTCACGTTCTTACAACGCAGCATATCGGTACGCTGCAGATCGTAATTCTCATAGGCGACGCCGGTCAGCAGTTCATTATAAAAGCCGCCGATCACCACGTTGCCTTGTAGATCGGCGCGGGTGGAATGCATCTTTTGCGTTGAGCCATGCGTGCCGTCGACCCGGCGGGTCAGGTTGCCGGTCGCAGAATCATAGGCCATTACCCTGGCCTGGTTGTCGTTGTAGTGATCCTGGCTGTAGCTGTAATCAAAGCGCGCGGTCCAGGCGCTGTTAAGACGATACTCGGCGTTCAGTTGGGCAATATCGGAATAACCATCGGTGATATTAAAGGCTTCATCGAAACGGGTTTTACGGTCGACGTTGACCGCGTGGCCGGTATTGAGATCGAAAATCGTGCCGCGGTCAAAGGGGGCGCTGTAATCGCGATGTGAATACGAAGCGGTAATGGTTGCGCTATCGCCAAACCAGGTCAGGGAAGGGGCGATAAAGCTGCTTTTGTTCTTGCCGAAATTACGCCAGTAATCTTCATTTTGATATTCGCCGATCAGTCGATAGGCCAGATTTGTGCCTTCGATTGGCCCGGTCACGTCGAAGCTACCCGTGCCGCCGCCAAAACTGCTGGAGGTGGCGGAAACCGAACCAGAGAACTGGCGCTCGGGGCGTTTGGTGACCACGTTTATCAGCCCGCCGGGGTCGAGAATGCCGTACAGCGTCGAGGCCGGGCCCTTCAGAACTTCAACCCGCTCGGTAGCGGCGTTAAAGCTGCGCGGTAGAACGGTACGCAGGCCGTTGGTCATGATAGAACCGTCGCGATTGGCGCCGAAGCCGCGGCGGGTAAAGGCATCCTGGGTACCGCCGAGGGTATTGGTCTGCACCACGTTGGCGACGTTATACAATGCTTCATCCAGCGAGGTAGCGTGCTGATCTTCCAGCACCCGGTCGCTGACGGTATTCACCACCTGCGGAATATCCAGCAGCGGCATTGAAGTCAATGTCGCCGTGGACGAACTCAGCGGCTGATAACCGCTGGTGGCGTTCTGCTGGCGGCCGTCAGCCACTACGGTAATGGTGTCCTCCGCGTCCTTGGTATTCTTTGCCGCGTTATTTTCTGCGGCTATTAATCCCGGTGAGGCTAAAAAAAGAAGCGAAAAAAGCGCGCGCCCTTGCAACGTCCTGCAGGCGACATAGGGTTGAGTCATTATCTGTTTCTCGTGAACGAATCTGCCTTTGCGGTCAGATAAAGCCAATTAAATCATTGCCCTGAAAATAAAACCTATCCGTTAAGCGTCTGAATGCGCCTTCAGATATGTAATTGAGAATTATTCAAACACGAAGAAATGTAGTAGTAAATGTTATGTAAGATAAAAAAGCTGCGCTGAAGAAAAGCGCAATTTAGCAGCCTGTACCAGGTGATGTGATGATCTTATTTTATTGATTATAAATAGTATTTATAAAATTCATTTTGTCTCCCTATGATGTGCTGAACGTGAAGGAAGTAACATGCAGCACAGTATTGACTACTACATTCATCCCCTTCATGATCAAAAGAGAATGAGATTTATTTTGATTTGACTGCAGAACGTTGAAGGCGGACGCCGGAACGCTGCGGCGCAGGAGCGAGTTATGCCACAGCGGGTAAACCCTGCAGAGAAGGGGATCGTCCTGGAATCCCTGTCGGCCGGCTATGGCCAGACGCTTATCGTCGATGACATTAATCTGACGATCCCCAGCGGTAAAATGACGGTGCTTGCCGGGGCTAACGGGTCCGGCAAATCAACGCTGTTATCGACCATCGCCCGGATGCTAAAACCGCTTGGCGGCTGCGTCCGTCTGGATGGAAAGGCCATCCACGACATGCCGACCAAAACGGTTTCCCGCCAGTTGGGGATCCTGCCGCAATCGCCGCTGACGCCGGAAGGGCTCACGGTGTTCGAACTGGTATCGCGCGGGCGCTACCCGTGGCAGGGGCTGATGCGCCAGTGGTCTGAAGCCGATGAACAGGCGGTGGAAGAGGCGCTGCAATTAACCGGCACCGCCGAATTCGCCCATCTGGCGGTGGATAGCCTTTCCGGCGGTCAGCGTCAGCGCTGCTGGATAGCGATGGCGCTGGCCCAGCAGACGAAAACCATTTTACTGGATGAGCCCACCACCTGGCTCGACCTGCGCTATCAGGTCGATATTCTTGAACTTCTGCAGAGCCTGACCCGCCAGCATGGCCGCACGGTGGTAACGGTCCTTCACGACCTGAACTTTGCGGTGAACTACGCCGACCTGCTGGTATTTCTCAAAAAAGGGCGGATAGCCGGGACCATTTCAGAACACGAAATCTGCAGCCCTGAACTGATTAAAAACGTCTTTGATGTTGATGTGCAGATGTCAATCAATCCGCAAACCGGCAAACCTTTCTTTATGCCGTTTCGCGCAAGCCAGACCGTTGCCCTATGAGCGCCGCCGTGCTGTACGCCACACGGCGTCGTACTCGTCCGCGGCTGGCGATGCTGCTGTTAGCTCTGCTACTTATCATCGGTTCGCTGATTCATCTTGGCTTAGGCGCCCGCTGGATCGCGCCGCAGACGGTCCTGCAGGCGCTGCTCGAGTACGACCCGCGAAACTTCGATCACCGTATTATTGTTGATTTACGTCTGGTTCGGCTGGCAGCGGCGCTGTTGACCGGCGCGGCGCTTGGCGTTGCCGGGGTGCTGCTGCAGACGGTGATCCGCAACCCGCTTGGCGAGCCGCATATTCTTGGGCTCAACGCCGGCGCCTCGCTGGCGATGGTTGCGACCTCGGCGCTGGGCCTCTCTCTCGGCGATTTTCCAGCGGCACGCCCGCTAACCGCCGCCTGTGGCGCGGCGCTGCTGTTCGGCGGGGTAATGGCCCTGGCTTCTGCCGGGCGCGGCGGGGCGACGCCGCTGCGCATCACGCTATGCGGCGTGGCGATCTCGGCGTTTGCCTCGGCGGTGACGGCGGCGATTTTAATTCTTGATGAACAAACGCTGCTGGCGATGCGCACATGGCTTGCCGGCGATCTGGCCGGATTGAACTGGGCTACCCTACAGGCGGCGCTGGTGCCGGCGCTTTCTGGCATGGGACTGGCGCTGCTCCTCGCGCCACGTCTGAACGTGCTGGCGCTGGGCGATAAAGCGGCGCTGGGGCTGGGGGTGAATCTGGTGCAGACCCGGCTGCTGGGGCTGGCCGCTATTGCGCTGCTGTGCGGCGCGGCGGTGGCGGTGGCCGGGCCTGTTGGGTTTGTCGGGCTGGTGGTGCCGCACGTGGTGCGCCGTCTGATAACGCAAGATATTCGCCTGGCGTTACCGCTGGCGGTGCCGGTAGGGGCGCTGGTGCTGGTGCTGGCGGATATCGCCGCCCGTACCCTCGTCGCCCCGCAGGAACTGGCGACCGGCGCGATGACCGCGCTGGTGGGGGCGCCGCTATTTATTTTTATCGCCGCGAGGTTTTTTAAATGATACGCGCCGTTCATCGCGCTGGATTTCGGCCTCTGGGGCTCGCTTCAAGGCATCTGTTGCTGCGTCCGGCAGCATTGAAAATTGCCGCCTTCATGCTGCTCTTTTTGCTGGCGCTGGGGCTCTACAGCCTCAGCCGCGGCAGCTTTCCGCTGCCATCTTCGACATTGGCGCGTGCGCTGCTGGCGCCGGAGAAGCTTGGCGAGCAGCAACGTTTCATCCTGTTTGACATCCGCCTACCGCGAATTTTGATGGCGCTGCTCTGCGGCGCCATGCTTGGCCTGGCGGGAGCGGCAATGCAGAGCATTACCCGTAACGGCCTGGCGGACCCCGGCCTTATTGGCGTCAAAGAAGGGGCCAGCATTGTGGTGCTGGCGCTAATTCTGTTTTTTCCGGCCGTAGGGCTGGCGTGGCGACCGCTGGCGGGAATGCTCGGCGGCGTGCTGGTGGCGCTGTTGGTGCTGGCGCTGGCGCGCGATTGTTCACGCCCGCGCTTTATTTTGATTGGCATCGGCGTGTCGTGGACGCTGGCGGCGGCGGTTGGCATTTTTATGACCACCGCCGACGTACGCGACGTACAGACGGCGATGATCTGGCTCTCCGGTAGCCTGCACGCGGCGACCTGGCCGCTGCTGGCGGTCGCGTTTTGCTGGGCGCTACCTGGCGCACTGATTCTGTTCTGCACCGCCCGCGCGGCGGATGCGGCGCTGCTGGGCGACCGTACCGCTATCGGTCTTGGCGTACGTTTGCCGCAGCTCACGCTGCTACGTTTCTTCGCCCCCGTCCTGCTGACCTCTGCCAGCGTTTCCTGCGTTGGCAGTCTGGGTTTTGTCGGTCTGATGGCGCCGCATATGGCGCGCTTCGTCCTGCGCGGCGGCCAGGTGGCGCTGCTCTGCGGCAGCGCGCTGATTGGCGCGTTGCTGGTGCTGGCAACCGATACGCTGGGGCGGCTGGCGTTTGCGCCGCTGCAGATCCCGGCGGGGATTGTCATTGCGCTGGTAGGGTGCCCATTTTTTATTGCTCTGCTTTGGCGTCGCCGTGACGCCCTGTAAATCAAAAAGGATTGTTATGCGTTGGTTCGTTTCTCTGCTGATGCTGTTCGCGGGCGCCGTCTCGGCTGCCGATTCGCAAACCTTCACCGACGATTTAGGTCGTACGGTGAGCGTACCGCTGCATCCGCAGCGAATCGTTTCGATGCACGATCTCGATATCACCATCCCGCTAATTGAGCTCGGAGTGCCGCCGGTGGCCAGCCATGGCCGCACGCGCCCGGACGGCAGCCACTACCTGCGTTCCAGCGCCCAGTTGACCGGCGTCGATTTCGACAATAGCGAGATCCGCTTTATTGGCACCGCCGATATCGACCTTGAGGCCGTGGCTGCGGCGAAGCCGGATCTGATTATTACCGAGCCCAGCCGCCATGTCTCGGTGGAGCAACTGGCGAAAATCGCGCCGACGGTCAGTATCGATCACCTGCAGGGCAGCGCGCCGCGGATTTACCGCAAACTGGCGCAGCTCACCGGCAGCCAGGCGCGGCTCGCGGTGCTTGAACGTCGTTATCAGGAACAAATTAAACAGCTAAAGGCCACGGTCGACCCGCAGCAGTACCGCGTTTCGGTGATACAGGCGAATAACGGCAAGGTGACGGTACACCACTCCTATCACGCGCTGGGGCGAGTTCTGCGTGACGCCGGGTTCCGCTTCCCCCCATTGATCGACAAGATCCCCGATGGCCAGCGGATCGACGTCAGCGCCGAACAGCTACCGGAGCTGGATGCCGATTTTGTCTTCGCGACCTGGCGTTCGGACACCGGCGGTAAGCCGCAGGATGAGCTAAAGGCCATGGAGGCGGTAATGCCCGGCTGGTGTGACTTTATGCGCGCCTGCCGCACCGGCCGCTATATTTTGTTGCCGCGCGAAGAGGTTATTTCTAATTCGTATGCCGCATTGACGCTGATGGTGGCTCAGGTGCAGTCGCACATCGCCGGGCGGCCGATTCCGGCGGGGGCGAAATGAAAACGGGAGTGAAAAAAGAGAAGGGCAGAGTCGATCTGTTTGGCGAGCGTTTTCGCGCCCGCGCGCATCAACTTTCGCCCCGTTTACGCGAAGTGGCAAACTACATCAATGATAATCGCGAGGTGGTACTGGAACGCACGGCGATGGAGATCGCCACCGCTACTCACACCTCCGATGCCACCGTGGTGAGGGCAATTCAGGCATTGGGTTTTGCCGGGCTACGCGAGTTAAAAGAGACCATGGCGCGCTGGTTCGGGCCGTCAGCGACCTCGTCGGAAAAGATGCGCTCGACGGTGGGGGCACTCTCCTGTGATGTCAATTCCAGCATCGATTTTGTGCTCGATGGGCATCAGCGCGCCTGTGAGGTGCTATCGCGTGCGGATAATCGCGCGGCGGTAGCCCAGGCGGTGGCGCTGCTGGGCGATGCGCGTCAGGTGGCGATATTTGGCATCGGGGCGTCGGGGATCCTCGCCGAGTACACCGCGCGTCTGTTTAATCGTATTGGCTTACCTGCCTGTACCCTCAACCGTACCGGCTTCAGTCTTGCTGAGCAGTTGATTAGCCTGCAGCGCGGCGACGTGCTGATTATGATGGGGCAAAAATCACCGCACCGGGAGGGCATGACCACATTGCGTGAGGCGCAGCGGCTGGGGATCCCAACGATATTACTCACCCAGGCGCTGGATTCGCGCTTCAGTCAACTGGCACAGGTGGTGATTGATGTTCCGCGGGGCGGCGATAACGGGCGGGTGCCGCTGCATGGCACGGTGCTGATTTGCCTTGAGATGATCGTGCTGTCCGTCGCCTCGACCGCGCCGCAAAAGACGGTCAAATCAATGAAGCGAATCAATGAATTGCATCGAGCCATCGGCAAATCAGGTGGTCAACGCGGTTGAACAAAAGATAATTCACTCACCAGACGCTTTCCGGTTGCATGCTATGCTAAGTATGTGTATTTTTATGCAAAATAAATGCATAAAAAGGATGTCTCATGGTCAAGAATTTGCTCAAAGCGTGTTTCATGATGGCCGCGCTGGCGGCAGCCGGACAGGCGGCTGCGGAAACCTATACCGTCGGTTCCGGCGGCACCTACCGTCCCTTTGAATTCGAAAATAGCCAAAAGCAGCTGGAAGGCTTTGATATCGATATCATTAAAGCCATCGCCAGGGCCGAAGGTTTTGACGTGAAGCTGGTCAACACCCCTTGGGAGGGCATTTTCGCCACCCTGGGCACCGGCGATCGCGACATTATCATCTCGGGTATTACTATCACCGATAAACGCAAACAGATGGTGGATTTCTCCGCGCCGTACTTCCCGGCCGAACAGTCGATTGTGGTGCCGGAAGGTTCAAAAGTGAACTCGCTGGCGGCGTTAAAAAACGAAAAAGTCGGCGTGGTGAACTCCAGCACCGGCGATATTGTGGTTTCGCAGGAACTGGGTAAAAACAGTACCTCCATTAAGCGTTTTGACAATACGCCGCTGATGCTGCAGGAGCTGTTTGAGGACGGCGTCAGCGCCGCGGTAGGCGACGTCGGTGTGGTTAAATACTACATCAAGCAGCACCCGGAAAAGCAATTCAAGCTGGTGCCTGACGCCAAATTTGAGCGCCAGTATTTCGGCATCGCCGTCGCTAAAGGTAACAGTGAACTGCTGGGCAAAATCAACGCCGGTTTGCAGAAAATCGTTGCCGACGGCACCTACGCCAAAATCTATAAAACCTGGTTCGATGACAACGTGCCGACGCTGCCTGCGCAATAACACCAATTTTCAGTGACCGCGGCTGTCGCTCAGGCGATGGCCGTATTTTTTTAGGGAAGGACTATGACGGGATTCCGTTGGGAGATCATCGAGGAGTATGGCCCGCTGTTTATGGACGGCGCCTTGATGACGATTAAATGTACCATTATCTGCGTGATCCTCGGGACGTTGTGGGGGTTAACGCTTGGACTGGGGCGGATGGCGAAGGCCGAGCACGGGCCATGGAAATATATTCTGCGTTATCTGGTGCAGTTTCCGGTGCGCTTCTACGTCAGCGCCTTCCGCGGTACGCCGCTGTTTGTGCAGATCATGGTGGTCCACTTTGCGCTGGTGCCGCTGTTTATTAACCCGCGCGACGGCCTGCTGGTCACCAGCGGAATAATGAGCGCCGATTTCGCCCGCGAACTGCGTTCTAACTACGGCGCGTTCCTCTCCTGTATCGTGGCGATTACCCTCAACGCCGGGGCCTACGTGTCGGAGATCTTCCGCGCCGGGATCCAGTCTATCGACAAAGGGCAGATGGAAGCCTCGCGCGCGCTGGGTATGCCGTGGTGGAAAACCATGCGTAAAGTGATCCTGCCGCAGGCATTTCGCCGCATTCTGCCGCCGCTTGGCAACAACGCTATCGCTATTGTTAAAGACTCATCGCTGGCCTCGGCTATCGGGCTTGCCGATCTGGCCTACGCGGCGCGAACCGTCTCCGGCGCGTACGCCACCTACTGGGAGCCCTACCTGACGATCTCGCTGGTTTATTGGGTGATTACCTTCCTGCTGGCGCAGCTGGTTAACCGTCTGGAAAAGAGGTTTGGCAAAAGTGATTCACATTAATAATTTACATAAGCGCTTTGGCGATAGCCACGTGCTGCGCGGCATCAGTTGCGATATTAAACCGCAGGAAGTGGTGTGCATTATCGGGCCCTCCGGCTCCGGCAAAAGCACTTTTCTGCGCTGCATGAATGCGCTGGAAACCGTGAGCGAAGGCGAAGTGGTGGTCAACGGCTTTGCCGCCCATGACCGGACGACCGACCTCAACAAGATGCGCGAGAGCGTTGGCATGGTGTTCCAGCGCTTTAACCTGTTTCCGCATATGACGGTGCTGGAAAACCTGCTGATGGCGCCGATGAATTTGCGCAACATGCCGCGTCAACAGGCGGTCGACCTGGCGGAAGGCTTGCTGGCGAAGGTGGGACTCAGCGATAAGCGTGACGCCTGGCCTTCCAGCCTCTCCGGCGGTCAGCAGCAGCGGGTAGCGATTGCCCGTGCGCTGGCAATGAAGCCGTCGATCATGCTCTTTGATGAGCCCACGTCAGCGCTGGATCCAGAACTGGTAGGGGATGTGCTGGAAGTGATGAAAAATCTCGCCAGCGAAGGGATGACGATGGTGATCGTGACCCACGAAATGGGCTTTGCCCGTGAAGTGGCCGACCGGGTGATTTTCATCGATCAGGGCGTGATTCAGGAAGAGGGCAAACCGGCGCAGATCTTTAGCGCGCCGACCAATCCGCGCACCGCCGCCTTCCTCAGTAAGGTGCTGTAGCCATCAGCAAAACGGGCAGGTGGAGTCCTGCCTGCCCGTTATCAACAACTCCGCTATTGCGCGGTCTCGGTAGCCTCTTCCATGTCCTCTTCCTGCTCATTGGCGAGCAGCGTTTTTTCATTCTTGCTAAGGCACTGGATTAACAGGAACAGCACGCCGCTGGCGAACAGGGTGATGATCAAGCCGTCATAGCCGGAGACGCCAATCAGCATGCCGCTGACAATCGGCCCGGCCACGCTACCCGCTGACCAGAAAAAGCCAAATAGGGCGTTGATCATGATGAGCTTTTGCCCGCTAAAGGTTTTGCCTGCCCGCACCAGCGACAGGGTATAAAGCGCGCCCGCCGCGGCGCCGAGCAGCAGGCAGATAGCCATCAGCTGTACGCGCGAGGCGAGCATAAACGGCAGCGCCAGTAGCGACAGGCTAAAGACAACCGCGCAGATAAGATGCACGCGACGGATGCCGAAGCGGTCGGCAACCCAGCCCAGCGGCGCCTGGAACATAGCGTCGCCGGTGAGGACGACGGTGACCAGCAGTACCGCCATCGTTTCATTTAAACCTTTATCGATGCCGTACAGCGGCAGTAGCGCGAGAATACTGGCGTCGAAGAAGGCAAAGCAGAATACCCCAGAGGCCAGAACTGGCAAGAACGCCCCCAGGCTACGCCAGCTGGCGCGCTCGGCAAGGCTTTCGCGACTGCCGCGCGGCAGATGACGCAGCATCAGCAGGCAAACGGCGGTAATGGCGACAATTGCCATCAGCGCCGCGTGTTGCCAGGCGGGGCCGACGGAGATAAGCAGCGGGCCGGCGAGCTGGCAGCCAGTAAAGGCCGAGGCATAGATGCCGGTGAGAGTGGCGCGATTACTGCCCGCCGCGCCGCCGGTTATCCAACTTTCCCCCAATACGATAATGACGCCGGAGGCGAGTCCGGTCAGCAGGCGCGGCACCAGCAATAGCGTCATGTCGGTGGTCATGCAGGAGGCGATGGTCGCCAACGCCAGCAGGATCAGGCTAACGCTGAGCAACGCGCCCATTTCAAAACGACGGCACAGCGCGGGAGAAAGGAAAGAAGAGAGCATCATTCCAGCGGGCGGCAGCGCGGCCAGCAGGCCGACATAAAGCGGAGCAACTTGCTGCTGCGCCAGCTCAAGGCTGATTAATGGCACCGTATAGCCGGTGATAAATCCCACAAGTGAAGCGGCCATGATCATCGCCAGCGTGGGGGCCAGGCGATTCTGGTCTGGGTTAAACATTGTATTCCCGATAACGGAAGGTTGCAGGTGGATAATCCGGCAAGACGCCGACCAGTCTGCATGATAATTAATCAGCTGACGGAAGTCACCGCTGAAATAGCTACTATTTTTGATATCGATAAAACGATCCGCTGGTGAATAGACAAAAATCATCATCGCTGAAGTTGTCAGCCGCGGGGGCGAAAGGATATAACGAAGGGTGCCGCCTGGAAGCAGCAGGACGGGGACCACTCATTCAGTAATGGAAGGAACAGGACATGGCGGTATCGTCTTCACTGATTGCCGAAGCTATCGGCTGGCGTCGCGATTTTCATGCTCATCCGGAGCTCGGGTACCAGGAGCAGGAGACCTCGCGTCGGGTTGCCGGGCTACTGGCTTCGTTCGGCCTGCAGGTACATGTCGGGCTGGCAGGTACCGGGGTGGTCGCGACGCTTGAGAACGGCCCGGGGCCGGTGATTGGCCTGCGCGCCGATATGGATGCGCTGCCGATCGCTGAACAGGGGACGGTGGAATATCGTTCGCGTCGTGCTGGCGTGATGCATGCCTGCGGTCATGACGGCCACACCGCCATGCTGTTGGCTGCCGCCGCGCACCTTGCCCAGACCCGCAACTTTGGCGGCACCGTGCATTTTGTCTTTCAACCCGCGGAGGAGAACCTCGGCGGCGCGCGCAAAATGGTGGAAGAGGGGTTGTTCGAGCGCTTCCCGATGGACGCCATTTACGCATTGCACAACTGGCCAGGCTTGCCGCTGGGGCATGTGGCGGTGAATCCCGGGGCAATGATGGCCTCGCTTGACGCCTTTGAGATAACGCTCACCGGTAAAAGCTGCCATGCGGCGATGCCGGAGAGCGGCGCCGACCCTATCGTCGCCGCCGCACAGCTGATTATGGCGCTGCAGACGATTCCGTCGCGCCGCCTGTCGCCGCAGGATTCCGCGGTGGTCAGCATTACCCAGATCAACGGCGGCGAGGCGATCAACGTGCTGCCGGACCGCGTGGTGCTGCGCGGGACTTTTCGCTGCCTGAGCAATACGGTGCGCGAGCGGGTAAAAAACCTGATTGAGCAATACGTGCATACGCAGCCGCAGGTTTCCGACGTTGACGGTCAGATTACGTGGTATCCAGGCTATCCGGTGACCAAAAATGATGAACAAGAGGCGCTGAAGGTGCGAGAAGTGGCGCAGGCCGAGCTCGGGGAAGCCGCGGTGCGCTGGCAGATCAATCCTTCCATGGCGTCGGAGGATTTTGCCTGCATGCTGGAAGTGTGTCCCGGCGCCTATTTCTGGATAGGCACAGATGGCGAGACGCCCTCGAGGCCGCTGCATAATGCCAGCTACGATTTTAACGACGATCTGCTGGCGCCCGGCGTGGCGCTGTGGACGGCGCTGGTGGAAAAGCTGCTGCCTGCCGGGAAGGGCTAAGTTTTCGTGCGCAGCGGAAAGCGGGTCAAGGGTCTCCGGGCGCCAACATCTTGCAGTTAAAAAAGCCTCGATGGGAGTTCACTCAGCTAAATAACCCCCATCGATGGGATAAACGCCGCCGGTACAGAACGCCGCATTTTCTGACAGCAAAAACAGTATGAAGTCTGCTATTTCTTGCATTTTTGCCATCCTCTTCATTGGGTGGCTATTGGCGAAACTACGTACGATATTGTCAGGGAATTCACTCATTCGTGGCGTTTGGACGTAGCCCGGAGCGACGGCATTGATTCGAATACCTTGCGTTGCAAACTCTAATGCTGCGGTTTGGGTCAAACCGATGATACCGTGTTTAGCCACGGTGTAAGGCGCTAATCCTGGAATGCCAACCAGACCATTGACTGCAGATAAATTAACGATAGAACCGCCAGATTTTATCATCTCAGGTATTTCGTATTTTAGGCAGTAAAAAACGCCGCTCAATGAAGTGGCAATAACTTTTTCCCAGTTTTCAACCGTCTGCTCTGTTATATTTTTACCATGCTCACCTGTTATGCCCGCATTATTTACAGCATAATCAAGTCTGCCGAAATGTTTGATAACATCAGCAATCATTTTCTCTACTTGTTCAGGTTGCGACACATCGCATCCGATCCCCAGCGCCTGTTGCCCCTGTGAAGATAATTGTTTCGCTTTTTGGATGGCCTGCTCTGGCGAGCGGGAGACAATAACGACCTTAGCACCATATTGGTGTAATTGCTCTGCGACTGCCTCACCTATCCCTGTAGTACTTCCTGTGATGACAGCAACTTTATTCTGGAAATTCATCATTCCCCCTATGACGTAGAATTGAGTCTTTCATCTGGGGGAGTATACAAAATCGCTGTGACAGTTTTTGTCAGTACTCTTTCTCCTCGTCGATCCCTTCTTTTATTCTCCATTTTTTCAATAAAGCCATCCGGCTTTCCCTGTACATAGAGTCCAGTTGTGCCATCTCTGAAATTTTGTCAGTTCTAAAGTGACGAAAATCATTTCTCATTTCACACCATGCAACCAAAAGCCAACATGACTGCATATATGCCAATCCAATGGGCCATATCACGCGAGAAGAGTAAGCGCCTTTCTTGTCACAATATTTTATTTGGACCCTCCTTTGCTTTTTAATAGCATCGCGAATGTTTTTGAAAAATACCTCATTGCTCTCGGAAGGACCGATCACATAGGATTGGCTTTCAATAAGATTTTTTAATTCGTCAGGAATGACGGCGTGTATTTTGGCAAGCGCATTCCTTGCTACGTTTTTGAAATCATCATCCGTGCTATGAGATACCCAGTTTAGCCCAAGGGTAATGGCATTGATTTCTTCATGAGAAAGATTTAAGGGCGGCAAATGAAAATCGGACTTAACGATATAACCCATTCCGGCCCCACCTTCAATGCGAACCCCTTGATGCTGTAGCGTTTTTATATCTCTATAAAGCGAGCGCACGCTTATTCCTAATCTTTCTGAGAGCGTGGATGCCGTGATGGGATATCTTTGCGCCCTTAATATCTGTAGTAACTCGAGAAGCCTCTCTGTTCTGGTCATATTGATAAATCCATCCTGATACTGCGAAAAAATCTTAAACCTAAAGTTTCCCGTTCATGCGCAGCGCATCAACAACGAGTGAGAAGGCAGGGGAAGGCTGTTTGCGGCTGGGATAATAAAGATAGTAGCCCGGAAAAGGATGACACCAGGACTCAAGCACCCGCACGAGACGACCTTCTCTGATGTGTGAGCCGAACTCCTCTTCAGGTAAAAAGGCGATGCCTAACCCGGCCAGGGCGGCGTCGACAACATGATCCGACGTGTTAAACGTCAACTGTCCATTAACCCGGACCTTCAACTCTCCTCCCTCGCGATCGAATTCCCAGACATAAATCCCGCCGGAGCGGACCATGCGCATATTAATACACTGATGCTGCGTCAGATCATGAGGCGTTTTCGGCACCGGGTATCGTGCGAAATAATCTGGCGAGGCGGCTGCTGCCATGCGCAGTTTCGGGCCGATTGGCATCGCTATCATATCTTTATCAATCGTATCGCCAAGCCGCACGCCCGCATCAAACCGATCCGCCACGATATCCCGGAATCCGTGATTAGCATCGAACTCAATATGAATATCCGGATATTCGCGGAGCAGCGGCGCAAGCTTGGGCAGCAGGGTCGTTTTCAGCACGTTCGGCCCGCAGGTGATGCGGACGGTGCCTGCAGGTTTGTCCCGCAGTTCAGTCAGCAAGTCCAGCTCAGCCTCTATCTCGTCAATACGATGGCCCACCGATTGCAACAGCCGCTCGCCGGCGGCCGTCGGGGATACACTGCGGGTGGTCCGCGTCAGCAGGCGGATTTGCATCCGCTCTTCCAGCCCGGAAATCGCCTGGCTCAGCGCAGGCTGGGTCACGCCAAGCTGCGCGGCGGCACGCGTGAAGCTGCCTTCCCGCGCCACGGTGACGAAAGAGAGTAAATCGTTGAGGTTGCGTCTTGCCATGTTGGTTTCCAGGCTATTTATAAATTTTACTTATAAAGCTATTAAGCATTCATTAGCTAGTTTCACCGCTGCCTATTGGTAACAATAATGCGATGAAAAAGTCAACGCTAAACGAGATGGAAAATGCTCACCGTAAAACGACACGGCTGATGCTCCTCCTTGCCGGATTCAGGAGCGTGGATTGAGCCATCGAGCCTTCCATATCCATCGTTCTCTTTAACTCACGCGCTTATCCCCCACGTCGCCGTTTCAGGAGGGGGAGGGCATCGCATTATCAACAGAAAAGAAAGGCTAAATGCGTAATCAGAAAACTGAAACCAGAAATCAGAACGGAATCAGTGAAAAACAACAGGCTCACTGGGGCGGCGTGTTTGCTATGACGCTGTGCGTCTTCGCCCTGATCGCCTCCGAGTTTATGCCGGTCAGCCTCCTGACATCGATGGCGCAGTCCCTGAAAGTCACCGAAGGCATGGCCGGGCAGGGGATCGCCATTTCCGGCGCGTTTGCGGTGGTGACCAGCCTGTTTATTTCCCGACTGGCAGGCACGCTTAACCGGAAAAAACTGCTGCTTGGCCTGACGTGCATCATGGCACTTTCCGGAGCCGTCATTGCGATGGCACCTAATTACCTGACCTATATGACCGGCCGGGCCCTGATTGGCATCGTAGTCGGCGGGTTCTGGTCGATGTCGGCGGCGACAGCGATGCGTCTGGTGCCGGTGCACCGTGTTCCGCTGGCGCTGGCCATTTTTAACAGCGGCAACGCGCTGGCAACCGTTGTGGCCGCGCCTCTGGGCAGCTGGCTGGGTTCCGTCATCGGCTGGCGGGGAGCCTTCTTCTGCCTGTTACCCGTCGCCATCGTCGCGTTTATCTGGCAACTACTCAGCCTGCCCTCGATGCCGGTTACCCGCCAGCCAGCGGGGGCCGGCAACGTCTTCATGCTGTTTCGCCGCCGGGTGGTCACGCTGGGCATGCTGGGTGTGGGGATCTTCTTTATGGGACAGTTCACGCTTTTTACCTATATCCGGCCTTTCCTTGAGACGGTCACAAAGGTGGACGCCTCAGCGGTGACCCTCATCCTGCTGGTCATCGGGATGGCGGGTTTCATCGGCACCACGCTGATTGGCCGGGTATTGAAGCGCGGATTCTACCCGACGCTAATGGCCATTCCCGTGCTGATGGCGACCGTCGCGCTGGCCCTGATCGCGTTTGGCAGCCAGGCGGCCATCGTGACGGCCTTGCTCGGGCTGTGGGGGTTTATTTCAACTGCCGCGCCCGTGGGATGGTGGGCATGGGTTCCACGCACGTTCCCCCAGAATGCCGAAGCGGGCGGCGGGCTGATGGTGGCGATGGTGCAATTGTCCATTGCGCTGGGATCCACCGTGGGGGGCGTACTGTTCGACCATCATGGCTACCAGAGCACCTTCCTGGCCAGCGCCGCGATGTTGATTATCGCAACCGTACTGATTTTCCTGACCTCACGTGCAGACGCGTCTGCCGAGGGTTTTTCATCACACTCGTCCTGACAAGGAAACTATCATGAATAAATTTGCGTTAGCCCTGGGAATGTTCATCAGCGCATTTGCCGCCTCGGCGGCGGATATGTCCAGAGGCGCTGATAACTTTTATAAAAGCGAAAAAGTGACGCAGCAGAAAGTCACCTTTAAAAATCAGTATCAAATGAACGTGGTCGGCAATCTGTTTATGCCGAAAACGATGAATCAGAACGCCAAAAACCCGGCGATCGTCGTTGGCCATCCAATGGGCGCGGTCAAGGAACAAAGCGCAAACCTATACGCGCAGAAGCTGGCGGAGCAGGGGTTTGTTACGCTGGCGATCGATCTCTCGTTCTGGGGAGAAAGCGAAGGCAAGCCGGGGCACCTGATTTCACCGGAAATCTACGCGGATGATTTCAGCGCGGCGGTGGATTACCTCAGTACACAATCGTTTATTGATCCAGAAAATATCGGCGTGCTGGGCATCTGCGGCAGCGGAAGTTTTGTCATCAGCGCCGCGAAAATTGACCCGCGTATGAAAGCTATCGCCACCGTCAGCATGTATGACATGGGTGCCGCCTTCCGTAATGGCCTTAACCACTCCCAGACGCTGGAACAGCGTAAGGCCTTTATCCAGTCGGCCATTGAGCAGCGGTTTGCCGAGTTCAAAGGAGGAGAGAAAGCATACATTCCGGGCACTGTGAATAAGCTGGACGCTTCCACGCCGGAAATTCAGCGCGAGTTCTTTGATTTCTATCGCACCGAACGCGGCGGTTATACCCCGCAGGGCGAGAAAGAGGAACTGACGACAAAACCGATGCTGAGCAGTATCGGTAAGTTTATGAACTTCTATCCGTTCAATGATATCGAAACCATTTCGCCGCGTCCGGTGCTCTTTATTACCGGTGACCAGGCCCATTCAAAAGAGTTCAGCGAGGACGCTTTTAAGCGCGCCGGTCAACCTAAAGAGCTGTATGTCGTTCCGGGGGCTGGGCACGTCGATCTGTATGACCGCACGGACGTGATCCCCTTCGACAAGCTGATGGACTTTTTCCGCAACAACCTGAAGTAACGCGTTCAGTAAAGGAGTACGTGATGTGAACGACCAACATCTGAGCCGAACTTACGCGTGGTAATGCGTTGTATTAACAGCTACCGGCCTTCGGGTCGGTAGTGGGGCGTAATTTGATCAAAAGGGCAAAATGCTGCCGCATCACTGAGAGTTGAAATGTCTGTGTAGGCCAAAGGCGAACAGTTTGGTTTTTGAGCATCCAGTATGCTGCATTATTGCGCAAGAAAATAAGCGCTCAAATTATTTAGCTGAGCGATTTGGTTTTCAGTTCCAGAGGCTTGTTAAATATTGCGATAAAAATGTACGCCTGCTAATTCGTCCGAAATTCGCTATTCAGTTTTAATAAACGTTTGCTCGTCCGCTCTATGCCAGGAGTGGAAATTGGCTGAGTAGAAAGCAGCCGTGATGTGTTTTCATTAACGCTGGTTACGTTAGAATAGCCTCAATAAAAACGAGAGAGCTGGAGTAAAAATGTTTGCTGATTTTGGTATCGTGAATTTCTGGACGTATCTGCTTGGTGCGACACTGATAGTGCTTGCTCCTGGCCCTGAGACCATGTTCGTGATCAAAACAAGCATTACGAGCGGCGTCAAACGAGGCTTTGCTGCAATATTTTCCATTCTGATGAGTGACGTACTTCTGGTTCTGCTGGCATGGTGTGGGCTGGCTGCAGTCATAAGCTCAACTCCAGCCTTATTTAACGCCATCAAATACGCAGGTGCTGCCTATCTTTTCTATCTCGGTGTCCAGACGATACGCGCTATCTTTAAGCCCACTGTCGAAACGTATGAGGAAAAGAAATCTTCAGCTGATGCTAAGGGGATCATCGGGCGTGGAATGCTGGTTACGCTACTGAATCCAAAGACACTGCTGTTCTATATCTCTTTCTTCGCCCAGTTCATCAATGTTCAGGCTGAACATTCCTGGATGGCGTTTATCATTCTTGCTGCGGTGATGTTCGCGATTACTCTCGTCTATTTCGGTTTCCTTGTTTTCTGCGGCTCTTATCTGCTAAGCCGTTTGAAAGGCAACCGTAGATTATCAACCATTGGAAACGCGCTGGTGGGTATGTTCTTCATCGGATTTGCCGCACGACTCGCAAGCGCAACTTCCTAACTAGACAGCTAAACCGCCTCACCGCGGTTTTTTTACGTTCTTACGCCGGATGGGACGACCGCTGTTCGCTCACAGCAAACCTCGCAATGCTTCAGGCGGTCCGCTTAGTGCCAAAAGCGGAACTTGCTTACATCATGCTATGTTAGTTTGCTAGGAGCAGGTCAAAGATGTTCACCGCGCCTATGCTTCAGCAACACCTTCCAGAACTTTTCAAGGAATAGAGAAATGGCTCGTAAGTATGTTTATGGTGATAAACCAATCCGCACAACAACCGCTGAGATAGTTGAAAACGAGTTTGCTGGAAAGGCTACGGCTGCTCAGGTCGATGCAATTTTAAAGAAAAGATTTCCACATTACAAAGACAATACTTATTTGAATCTGATAGTTAACGCAGTTAACTGCAATCGTGGTCACTGGAGTTTTAACAGGACAGCCAGACGAACAGATGATGCCACCCATCGCCACCATGAATATGATCGACTTTTCAAGCGCGGAAACGTTTTCGAGGTCTATGATTCCGCACTTCATGGTGTGTTTGAAATCTATGAAGCTTCAGACGGCAAATGGCTAACACGTCCGGTTAAAAGTGAGTTTGAAAAGGCCATAGAAATAGCGTCTCAACTTACCTCAGAAGAACGTAGAGAGAAGCTGGCTACAACCAACACCACGCCAGAAAGGGTCATTATAAAGAGCTATACCTTCAAGCGTAATCCCCTCGTTGTAGCAGAGGTATTATCCTTAGCTGGAGGTAAGTGTCAAAGCTGCCTACGTGACGCACCATTCAAGCGGGAAGACGGTAGACCGTATCTTGAAGTGCATCATGTGGAGTGGCTTGCTAACGGTGGAGAGGACTCTGTTGAAAATGCTATTGCACTCTGTCCGAACTGTCACCGCGAAGCACACTACGGCACGCTTGTGTTGAAGCCGACTAACATTAAGTAGTCTTCTTATAGCCCTCAACGTCCGCTCCTCGCTCCCAGCGGACCTTCAGCTTCGTTAACACGTCCGCTTAGTGCCAGGAACGGACGTTTATGAAAAGGGTGATAGATAAACATCAGCAATTTTCTCTCCGATTACAGCACCTCAACCACTTCGAATTCTTCTGCGATCAACTCCATATCCTCAGAAAAATGACCTTCACGGATGAAAAATCGCTGATGCTCTTTCTTCCAGTATTCAAGACTTAAATCGCCTTCACCCTCTTTGCGAGCGAACTCCTCATTAATATCGCAAAAACGCACCAATTGTAGCGAAACCAGCCGGATCACGCATACCGGGACATTCTGTCCATCAAGAATTATGTTATAGCTGCCAATCCTCGGAGCAGATTCTTCCTGTTGGTAAGAGGCAAAAGATCCACAAGAGGCCGTTTTGATTCCTTTTTTAATAAGGTTAGCAAGCTCGCTTGCCAGTTCTGGACTGTCTCCCATTTGCCAGGCCCCTGCGCCTGGATATTTCATTTCTATTTCCTTAAGCTTAACCATTAATGCATCTGCCTAAACGTTGATGAAAAAAAGTAATAATAGTATTAGCGTTAATGGGTTCACCATTAACAGTAATACGTTACCTCAGATAGTGTGGTTTGCTCTTCGCTCAGACTGGAGCTTAAACTCAGTTGGTTCATCCGCGCAGTGCCAAAAACTGCCCCTGACTGCTTGTTAACCGCGCCTCCTATTGTATGGATATTTTCTGTACATCAAGATACATTGAGATAGCTATTTAATGGCTTAAACAGTAATAGACACTAAGTTCAGGAAGGAAAAGTGCTGATGCCAATACCTATACTCTATACAGAACGCTTACTGTTAAAACCATTATCCTCAGAAGATGCCTCACAAATTCAGATACTTTATCCTCGCTGGGAGATTGTTCGGTACATGGTCTCATCAGTACCGTGGCCCTATCCGGATAATGGCGCCGAGAATTATGTCAATAACGTTGCCTTGCCTGATATAGCAAATGGAATCGCTTGGATCTGGACTATTAGGCATCGTGAAACACCTGACAACATGGTAGGTTTAATCTGTCTTTATGATGTTGAGGATAACAACCGAGGATTTTGGTTAGCACCGGAGCATCAGGGCAAAGGTTTTATGCGTGAGGCCTGTAACGCAGCTACAGATTATTGGTTCAATTCCTTAAATAAGACTATATTGCGTGCGCCGAAAGCGGCTCTCAATAACCGCTCCAAACGTATCTCACAAAGCAGTGGCATGCGGCTCATTAGGACTGAAAAGAAAGCATATGTCAGCGGTCTGCTAGATTCCGAGCTATGGGAAATCACACGTGATGAATGGAATGCTCGTAAAGGTGGCTGATAAGCTGATGGCATGTCCGCTAAGCGCTCCCAGCGGACCTTCAGCTTCGTTAACACGTCCGCTCCGTGCCAAAAGCGGAAGTTAACTACGGATAAAATTCAGCGCCCCACACCCAGAGCCGCTGCATAACGGCAATAAGCGACACTTGTACATTATTTCCAAAACAGGAAAGCCTTCCGCTGCTTCAACGGTGTGTGTTTGACATCGCGCTGTTGGGGCATTTTGATCAACAACGAGCATGGCCCGCTAACGATGAAATTGCTACTTGTTCGACACGCAGAAACAGAGTGGAATTTGGAAGGAATTATTCAGGGGCACAGCGATAGCTCCTTGACCTGTCGGGGCTTGCGTGAAACATCCGTCCTACTAGCAGCGTTTAGTGCAAGTGAGTATCAAATAGAGCGTGTTTACGCTTCTCCGCTTGGGCGTGCCTGGCAAATGGGGCAAAGCCTGGCTGAACACTTTCACTGTTCACTGACGGCTGAACCGGCCCTTAAAGAGCAGGCCTTTGGTCAGTTTGAAGGTATGCCGTTAGAACTACTCAGACAAAAACATCCAAACTATGCAAATGCATTATTCAGGCTTGATGCAGAGTATTGTCCACCAGGGGGGGAGTCACTGGCGCATGCTTCTCAGCGAGTTATGCGTTTTTTACAAAACCTGGAAGATACCTCATCACATCAACAAACAATATGTATTGTGTCTCACGGGCATGTCAGTCAGGGCACTCTCGCAATTCTTAAAGAAGGGACTGTCAATAGTTTCCCTCGCTATGCTCATCCCAATGCAAGTTATTCTGTTATCGACCTGATTAATGGAAAATGTATTGGCCTAAAGTGGGGGATTGCTACACATTTACGTCACCTGAATTAGTGGCTACCTTCCAGATATTGAAAACCCATCCTGCCAGAGTCATCATTATTTAAGCACAATGTCCGCTCCTCGCTCATAGCGGACCTCCAGCTCATTAACTTACCCGCGTTGTGCCGGGAGTGCGCATCGCAAACTCATGCTCTTCTGATGACGTAGGTACTTAAAATGATTGTCCAGCTATTGAAACCTGACTTTTTCACACTGACACAATCAATGATTCCAGCCTAATTTAGCTAATGGCATAATCAGGCTGGCGAAAGTGAGGGTGAAATGGATAAAAAAGATAAAAATCAGATAGTAGATAGCGACATTGCACAGTTATTACTAAAGCACAGGAAAGCTCGTAACTGGACGGTAACGGAGCTTGCTCAACGCTCAGGCGTGAGCCAGGCGATGATTAGTAAGATTGAACGAGGCGTCTCCAGTCCCAGCGCGACTATCCTTAGTCGTTTAGCGAACGCCATGAATATTACGCTATCAAAACTTTTCGCCGAGCTTGAGGAACATCAGAATTCGCTGGTTCGTTTCGCTCACCAGCAGCAGCATTGGACTGATGAACAATCAGGCATTATCCGTTGGACATTGTCCCCGGCGGGCGCCAGTCCGGAACTGATAAAAGTTGAAATCCCTGCAATGGGTCAACTGACGATCCCCGCCTCGGCTATTGAGCATCTTTGCGGGCAAACACTTTGGATGCTGAGCGGCAACCTTGATTTTAGGGTCAATCATCAGACCCATCACTTACAAGCGGGTGACTGTCTTGCTCTTACCTTTGCAGGCGAGTGCCAAATGACTAACCCGGATAGCGAACAGAGCTGTACATACATCGTTGCGTTTAGCCAAAAAAACAGATGATATTTTCCCTGGCAAACGGTTAGACGCCATTCCTTTTACTAAGGTGCAGCAGGGGATAAGGTCTTCCCTGACTATCCTGCCCGGAGCGCCCTGAAACCTGAAAGCCCATATGTTGATAAAACCCGACGGCCTGTTGGTTTTGTTCATTGACGTCGACGCTTAAATCAGGATGAAGAGCAAGGGCATGGGATATCAACTGTTTTCCGACGCCAAGCCCGCGAGCAGAGGCATCTACGAACAGCGCCTCCAGATGGCCATCATGTAAAAACATAAATCCGAGCGGAAGGTCTTCATCATTTGTCGCTACCCATACAGGGGTTTCTGAAAAAAAGCCGACCACCTCTTTTTCGATCTCTTGCCGGTCATGGGCTGTCAGAAAATCGTGCGTAGCATCTACAGAACTTTTCCAAATTTGGATGATGTCTTCCGCTTCAGAAGGTCGTGACATTCTGATTTTTATCATCTTTTTTTCCTTAAAATGGACATGTTTTTGGGTAATAACCTACAAAATGAATCCACGTAATTTACTATGGTGTAATTAAATTCACAATAGTGATGATGTCGCTATGTCTATCATTGCTAGCCTCACTTTCAGGTGCAGAATGCCACGACCGGCTCTGGCCTGATAGCGCTCGAACTGGCGTACAAGCCGTTCGAGCACCACGATTTATTGTGGAAAGCCGCGATGAGTTCCGATTTATTGTTGTGGAGCTCACCCTATGCATGTCCTCAAGGTCACATTCACTGCCCCGGCTATGAAGCAGACTCGCTACAACTTAGTCGAGTAAGGGGCAGTTAGATAAGGCCTTTCAGGCCGATGTGTTGTACTGACTCAGAAATCTTTTTTACGGAAGCTATCGCGGATGGCGTCCCCCATCAGACAGGTCAGGTTCATCCAGGTAGGCTCGACTGCGAAATTCGCCATGTTTCCAGCCATATTGTCGAACGCTCGCTTGTTGGTGTAGAGCATGTGCCCTGGTGACATAAACTTTGCCTCCATGATCGATTTCTCAACGTTCTCGTAATTGAGTAGGTTGCCAAAGTTGCCGCGACCAGAAACGAACGTCTTGCCTGCCTCATTTCCACCCCAGGTAAGATAGGGGTTGAGAAAAATGAAGGACGGCATGCTGTTGATGGCGACCGCACCATATTCCAGGTCAGACACCGCCTGCTCGAGTAATTTCTGATGGGCCTTTCTGGTGTCCTCATCGATAAGTATCGCGCTGGCGAGCGTGCCCAGGAGCTGGGTGTTGGCGAACTTGACGGCGCCGGGGAGAAAGTGCGCGGCATTGGCTGGCAGGTCAAGCGGCACCTCAGCGAGCACCAGGCTGAACGCTTCATGTGAAGTGGCGTAGCCACCGGGCTCAACGCCTGTTAGTAATATGACATCGGAATGCGGATACTTGCCGCCCTCGGGGCTCAGTACTTCCGCATCGGGATAGGCCTGGCGAAAACCATCCACGACCTTGTCGGCACCGGGGTAGTACATACCCATGGCCGGAGTAGTCTCCGAGATAGCGACCCGCAGCGCGTCGAGGAATTCCATGCGCTGCGGCCAGTGCTTGCTTGTCACCAGAGTCTGGGGACGACCGCAGTTCGCGCCACCATTGAACTTTGCCATGGTGGCTATCTGCACTGCCTGATGCTCAATTTCCTTCTTTGTCCATGGCCGGTCGCCCGGCACGATGATGCATGGGTTATTGCCGCCGCATTCGGAGATAAGCGGCGTCTCTGTCGCTGACATAATAGCCTCGGCCGTTGCGGTTCCACCTGTAAAGTAAATCCGGGAGAGGCGGGGGTCTACTGTCAGGTCTTGTCCCCGATCGGCATCGCAGAAGCTCAGAACGCGCCGATCAATCAGCGGCTGCATGATCTTCGCCCAAATCCTGTCGGTTTCTTCGTTCAGGTGATGCGGTTTGTGTACGACCGCACAGTTCTCGAAGAAGATTGCTTTCAACACCTCGAGCGCTGAGCTGTAGTTACCGGCACCCAGCACGGCAATAATACCCGCGGGCTTTTCCATCGGATTGATTTGTTTCGGCGTGCCTTTCACACGGATGCGACTCTTCTGATCCGCGTACATCAACTTGTCCTTCCGCTCCTGCGGAAAGACATAAATGTCGTAGAGATCCTCACTCACTTTTTCCACGCTCAGCGGCTGTGGCATCTTGCCGTCGAGAATGGATTCATAAAGGATGATGGCTGCCGAGACGGTACTCGCCATAGGAACGACGGTAGCAACCTTAGACATTGGGTATGAAAAAAGAGGCGCACCGAGGATGCCATTCTTCATTTTGCTGTCGGCGAAGGCGAGGTCATCACCGTACTTCTTCAGGTTTGCACGGACTTCCTCCAGCAGACGCAAACGTTCTGCGGGAGATGTTGTGGTCCATTTTTGGGGATCCAGTTGGTCGATAGCTTCGGTAGCATTCATTGGAATTTCTCTATTGCTCAGATTGGACCGCCAGGACAGGTGGAACGTGTCCTGGCTGGTGCGATGTTTACATCTCACTATAGGAAGCAAGCCGCGACAACGCTCTGGCAATCCGCGCCAATTTTAATGCGAGAGATGCCAGCACAGGGAGTGAGTCGCGAATGTTACAGGTTGGCGCAACGTGCAGTCATTGTGGCGCGGTTTGAAGGGGGTTAAGCGCACGACTGCTCTATACTCTGAGCGTCGGTTGAATGAGCAATAGTGACGGAGTTCTGAAGGTGCAAAACAAAACTTTTCCCATGGATATTGGCTGGCTGGCAATACTGAAGGACTTAGGTGTTCAGCCTGGCCATGTATTGCGTCGGGCCGGCCTTCCAGACGATTTACTCTCCCGTACAAGACACGGGCTTTCTGGCGAAGACTATTTTTGTTTCTGGCGCGCTTTAGAGGCTGAGGCAAGTGATGCCATGTTTCCCTTACGCATTGTCGAGACTCTCTCGGCTGATTCTTTCAACCCACCACTGTTCGCTGCCCTGTGCAGCGCGAATCTGGTACAGGCTATGCATCGCCTCGCCAAATACAAGCAACTTGTGGCGCCCATGAGCCTGGAAGTCAATACGGGTGACGCAGGCGAACTGGTCGTGACGCCTCGCTGGTTGTCGATACAAACCGAGGTACCTTACTCGCTGCAAGTGGCCGAGATTGCGTTTTTCGTGCGACTAGCCAGACTGGCTACCCGTGAGCACATTAAGGCGTATCGCGTTATCCTGCCGCAACTTCCATCCAGTCATTATCTCCGGCGTTACGAGAATTTCTTCGGCGTACCTGTGCAAAAGGGAGAGTATCCAGCAATCGCTTTCGCCGCTGTGGATGCTTTGCGTCCATTCCTGACGGTCAACGAAAGCATGTTTCACGCGTTCGAACCCGATCTTCGTCGACGGCTCAGTGAACTTGATTCGACGGCGTCGACGGCGGAACGCGTGCGTGCTGTCTTACTGGAGCTGTTGCCTGGTAACGCGGCTACCATTGAGAAGGCCGCGGAACGACTGGGTTTGAGCAAGCGTACGCTTCAACGTCGGCTTGAGGAGGAGGGTGAAAACTTTCGCGCCCTGGTCAATATGGTGCGGGAGAGCCTTGCCCGACACTATCTGGCAAATACCACGATGTCCGGCGCAGAGATCGCTTTCCTCCTGGGATTCGAAGATCCCAATTCCTTTTATCGCGCATTCCAGGGGTGGACTGGGAAAACACCTGACAGCGTCCGTCATGCCAAAGAAGGCCTATTTTGATGTCAATCCAGACAACGTCAGATTCCAGGGAGAAGCTAAGCTTCTCCCTGAATTTACCCTCAGGCGTTTGCCGCCGCCTTTAACCGCGCCTTCATCAGGCTATAGGTCGTCCAGGCGTACCGTTCCGCCCAGTCCTGGTCGGCAATAGCCTCTACCTTCACCGCGCAGTACTTGGTTTCCGGCGTTTTCGAGATAGGATCCAGATTATCCTGGGTCAGCTCATTACAGGCGCCGACCCACCACTGGTAGGTCATATACACCGCGCCGGGGTTGATCCGCTCGCTGAGATCGGCGCGAGTCATCACTTTGCCGCGCCGCGAACTCACCCATACCAGCTGACGATCGGCGATATCCGCCCGCTCGGCATCAGCAGGGTGCATTTGGATCCGGCCCGGTTCGTCCGCCAGCGACTGCAGCGCCGCGCAGTTGCCGGTCATTGAACGGCAGGAGTAATGGCCGACTTCGCGCACCGTGCAGAGCACCAGCGGGAAATCATCGTCCGGCGTTTCCGCCGGCGCGCGCCATGGCGCGGCGAACAGTTGCCCTTTGCCCGATGGGGTATCAAAGTGATTATCCTGATACAACCACGGCGTGCCGGGGTGATCGAGCGTCGGGCACGGCCACTGCACGTGGCCCATATCGCCCATTTTCTCCCAGGTTACGCCGTAGAACAGCGGGCAGAGTTCGCGCATTTCATCCCAGATTTGCTGGTTACTGGTGTAATGCATTGGATAGCCCATCTCGCTGGCCAGTAGGCTGATAATTTCCCAATCGCGTTTCACGTTACCTGTGGGCGGAATAGCCTGTTCAAAACGCTGGAAGCCGCGGTCGGCGCAGGTAAAGACGCCGCCGTGCTCGCCCCAGGATGTCGCCGGCAGCAGAACGTCAGCCACTTCCGCCGTTTTAGTCATAAAGATATCCTGCACCACCACGAAATCCAGCGCTTCCATCCCTTTGCGTACCAGACCCAGATCGGCCTCGGTTTGCAGAGGATCCTCGCCCATGATGTAGTAGGCTTTGATTTCTCCCGCCAGCGCTTTATGCGGGACTTCAGTGATACGGGTGCCGATTTGCGTATCCATTAGCGCCGGATCGATGCCCCAGGCATTGGCGAATTTGGCGCGCACCGCGGCGTCGGTGACGTCCTGATAGCCCGGGAACTGGTTGGGTAGCACCCCCATGTCGCAGGCGCCCTGGACGTTATTCTGTCCGCGCACCGGGCCGACGCCGACGTTGGCCCGTCCGAGGTTGCCGGTCAGCAGCGCGAGGCTGGCGAGACCGCGGACGACATCAACCGCCTGGCCGAACTGGGTTACGCCCATTCCCCACATAATGGTGGCGGAAGGGGCGGCGGCGAAGGTGCGCATCGCCCGCCGGATGGCCAGCGCGGGGACGCCGACCAGCGCTTCCACAGCTTCGGGAGAGTAGTCTTTCACCGCCTCGCGGTAGGTCTCCAGCCCTTCGGTATAACGCTCAACGTAATCGTGATTGTAGAGATCTTCTTCCAGCAGGACATAGGCGAAGGCGTTGACCAGCGCCATATTGCTGCCATTGTTGAGTTGCAGATGCTGGTCGGCGATGCGGGCGGTTTCAATGCGCCGCGGATCGCAGACGATGATTTTCGCGCCGTTGTCGCGGGCTCTCAGTACCCGTCTCGCCACGATAGGGTGAGAATCGGCGCAGTTATAGCCAAAGACCAGCAGACATTTTGAGTTCTCAATATCGCTTATCGAGTTGCTCATCGCGCCATTGCCGAGAGAAGCCTGTAGGCCGGCGACCGACGGCCCGTGGCAAACGCGGGCGCAGCAGTCGACGTTATTGGTATTGAGTACCGCACGGGCGAATTTCTGCATCACGTAATTGGTTTCATTACCGGTGCCGCGGGACGATCCGGTAGTCATAATGGCGCGCGGGCCATATTTGGCCTTGATCTCGCGGAGCTTAGCGGCGGTGTAGCGAATCGCTTCTTCCCAGCTGACCGGGGTGAACGGGCCGCCTTTCTGATAACGAATCATCGGCTGCTTGAGGCGAGGCGTGAGAAGCTGCGTGTCGTTGAGGAAATCCCAGCCGTAGTAGCCTTTCAGGCATAGCTGGTTTTGATTGGTGACGCCGTCAGCGGCCTCGGCGCGAATGATTTTATCATTTTCGACAACCAATTTGAGTTTACAACCCGCCCCGCAATAGGGGCACACGCTGGTAATTTTATTCATCAGTAACAGACCTGTTAACAGTGAAGATAGGGCGATAGCGCGCCGGGCCCGGCAGGCTACCGTCAGCAAACGCGCGACGTCGAACGTCGTGCGATGCACTTCGATTGCATAATGCGTGCCAAAGTGAAAATAGCGCTGATGACGCGGGATGAAGGTGATGAAGACGCGGGAAAATCACTGACGTCGTCACAAGTGACGATGACGCGGGACGCCGTGGCTGACGATCGCCCCGCGGGGGCTGAGGTTAAGCGTTGACTTCCATGTTCTGCTGCAATTGGTTCAACGTCTCCTGCGACATCCCGGCCTGCCGCGCGGCGACGCAGATCGCCTGCCAGCTACTGGCATCGAGCGGAATACCGTTTGCCAGCCGCTGCTGACGATTGGCCGCTTCCCACTCACCCGGCGCCAGAATAGGCGTATCGGCATCGTGCGGCGACCGTTTACACCAGTCGATAAAGGCCTCGGTTTCGCGCTGCATCTGCGGCGCATCGAAGGCTTCAGGGCTGAGAATAATGGTAGTCATGCAGTTGAAGATGGCGTCGACGCAGCCCTGCAGGCTATCCTGGTGGGTCGTTTGTCCGCCCGAGACCGCGCCGCCGAGCACCTCGCACAGCGTCGCCAGGGCATAGCCTTTGTGTTGGGCAAAGGTGAGCAGGGCGCCAAGCGGCGAGGTCTGCATCACCGCCGGATCGGTGGTCGGTTCGCCGCGAGAATCAATCAATGAGCCGGCAGGCACCGCTTCGCCTTTATGCCATGCGACGCGGGTTTTGCCAAAAGCGATGGCGCTGGTGGCGTAATCGAGCAGCAGCGGCGGGTGGCCTTCACGCGGGAAGACGACGCAGAGCGGGTTAGTGCCGAAGCGGCTATCTTTGCCGCGAAATGGCGCCACCATCGGGTCGCCGACGACGCTGACGAAATGAATGGATATTAACCCCTGCGCGGCGCACTGTTCCGCCCAGTAACCGATGCGCCCGATATGGTGAGCATTGCGCAGCGCCACGGCGGCCAGGCCGTGCTGTTTGGCTTTTTCAATCCCCAACTGCATGGCTTCATGGGCAACGACCTGGCCGAAACCGGCGTTGCCGTCGAGGGTGACGACGGCGCCGGCGTCTTTCATCACGCTGGCGTGACGGTTAAGTTGCAGAAACCCTTCGCTATGGGATTTTACGTAACTCGGGATCATGCCGACGCCGTGGGAATCGTGTCCGGCAAGGTTGGCTGCGATCAGGTGGTCTGCGACCAGCGCGGCTTCGGTTGGCGAACTGCCCAGCTGCGTGAACAGGGTGGTGACGAAGTGGTGTAGCTCCGTGGGGCGAAATCGATGTCCTGTAGGCACGGATAGTCTCCTCGATGTATGTTGTTGTTTTGTTGCGTTTGCCGTTCCATGCTGCGCCGCAAGGCGCAGAAGATCAAGGAGCTAGCCGTAGAATTTAGGTTTAGAGATAATAAATCGGTATACTTATTAGTGTGAAAAAATAACCGATATATCATATGGATACGATCTTCTTAGCAAAGTGTTGTTTATAGAAGAAAGTAAATAGCGATACCGCCTTTATTTATTGAGGCTTTATATCTAGAGTTATATTTGTGACGCATTAAATGCGCACCAGACATTCGCCTGTATACCAATAAATATGCTCAGAGTATTTTCTTAAAGCATGGAAAACTCACACTAATGATATTCTACCTTATCATATAGAGGTTTATTATGCCGATTTCTGCACAGCAATTATCTCAGGTTGTTATTAATGAGTGGGACAAATGGGGAACCTATCCAGGAACGCCGAATTTAAAATCGCAACATTTGGAGTCACAGGCTAAGTTCTCTCCTATTGTTCATCAATACTGGCAATCTATAGGTGCTGATTTGGACGGAACGAGCCCTTATGCATGGTCGGCTGCTTTTATTTGTTTTTGTATAAAACAGATAGGCTATACTGGCCATGATTTTCCACTAAAATCGTATCATTCCGAATATTGCGCCTATATCTATGCGGGGAAATATCCAAAATTTTCATTGTTAGATCCAGAACTTACCCCGGTGCAAGTAGGCGATATCATTTGTAAAAGACGGCCTGATGCAAATGGCAACTATCATGAGCCATTAACCTACTATAGTGCAATTTCTTTTTATAATAACATTCTTGTTGACGATAATAATAATTTTGATTCTCACAGTGATATTGTTATTGAGGTTAACAATGGTACGATTTTAGCCGTAGGGGGAAACGTTAGCGATGCAGTTGCTTCATCAACCTATGATCTGACAAGTAATGGCGGACTGAACATGAATGATGCTCCTTTTTTAGCTATTATTAGAATAAACTCATAATAGAGCTAAGATAAATGACAGGAGAACATCAATGATGTTCTCCTGGTTTATATCCTAGTTCAGTTTGGTTTCGCATTTTTTCATTTCGTTGAATAGCTCGTTGGTTTCCGCTTGGGACATATCAGAAACAGTATTTGCATTATTTCCTGTAATCACTGGAGTTGGCATTTTATATGGGTTGTTAATAATGGCGATTAATCCAGAAATATCGGGGGTGCCGAGTACCATCGAATATTGCAACTGTCTTAACTTCCCTCTGACATTAGTTAATGAGTCCAGCGCGGCGTTACGAATGGCATGATTATCAGGAAACTTACGGTCTTTGAAAGGAAATGTTGCCATATACAGACACTGCATCGCCTGAGAAGCCAAATCGTAATTATGCGATTGCACTTCAAGGCGGTATCGCTTGCTGTATAGGGTACCTGCCGCACCCACTGACGCGCCGGCAATCACCGTCTCAGGGGATTTAGTGGCTAGTCCGACAGCACTGGCCAGTAATCCGTAAAAGGTTATTTCATCTGCTGTTTGCGACTCCAGCTTTTTGGTATCGGCAACGTGTTCCCATTTTATGGCGAAGGCTTTGTATGCACCAACTACCTTTTTAAAAGAATCCAGACCATCGGCATAATTATGACATGTACGAGCGTTCTGAATACACTCTTTATCGGCATCAATAACCGGAACCGGGAGTGGTGAGCTGCAGGAGATAAGCATTGATAACCCGGACAACAGCCAGTATTTCATAGTTAATGATGCTTGGTGGGGAGTAACGGGAATCCCGGAGTGGCTTTACCGGGCCAAATTTCATACCTGACGGCGATTTCATCAATACCTCCGTGTCGCGGATTTCCGCTTACCCCTAGCGCCTCTGCTGCAGCAATACTTAATTCACCAATACCATTGCCGCTACTATCTGCAACCACGCAATTTATAGATTTATCTTTCCATGTTACTCTCGCCTGGCATCCAATCACTGTGCCTTTTGTTTGCGCGATCACTATCTTTGGTACGGCAATGTAAAGAACTGTCGCTGCATCGATATAAGCTTTGGGGTCATCTAATGAAATATGTTGATAATGTAATGATGTTTTAGATGCAATAATTCCTTGCGGAAATATTTTTGGTTGACCATTGCTTTCTAAGATGGCATTAACTCCACTTGTAGGGTTTATTTTGTGGAATACACCATTGGAATCTATTTTTAAATTAAGGCTAACTAAACGATCGCTGCCGATTTCCTTAAAATGGTCATTTATTTGGTAAGCAGCGGGAGAGCCGTTTTGCCCATTGGCGCCATCCGCATCAATACTGGCATCCGCCGTATAATAGACATATTCGCCTTCCTCAGTATTTTCAAGGTGTATATCAACCGGGGTTTTGTGTTCTTTTTGGACGACATAAAGTGTACCAATAATAGGCATAAGATTTGCTCCAGCTTAAATGGGAATAGATGACTTGTTAAAAATAAACGGAATTGCACTCGCTTAAAACATTCAACATCAACAGACTGATAGCCGCAAATTGCTATCAGGTGATTTATGAAAAACGGTCAACGAAAAATACGGCAGATAAAAATGTTATTGTCGATTAAAATGAGTCTGGCACAAAAGCAAGAAAATACAATGCTGGCCGTTAAAAATAATTTCGCATAGTAACTTTATGTATTTATAAGAAATTACCATGATGACTGTATAGGCTCGTTACTGAGACCCGCAGTTAGTGGCCGACTATAGGCGCTGGATAAACAGGCTTCAATACGCAGCATTAATCTGTGACCTCGCTCGCTGTTTTCACTATTCGCTGAATAAACTCCATAAACACTACTTTTTAAACTACACCATTGTCACAAAAGCCATAAAAACCCCAACCGCAGCGTTGCAGAGGGTGTTGTAGCACTATATGTTAAATTTGTGTTTAATTATTGATGCTTAAGGGTTGATTTTATGTATAAGAAAATCGGTGGTTTAGTGGTTTCACTGACGACAGTCTTCTCGTACTCCGCGCTGGCGGAGGTGCCGCAGGGCTACCCGGCAGATTATCAAAAAGTCGTTGATGCCGGGGTGAAAGAAGGTAAAGTCGTGGTTTATTCCACAACGGACACCAAAGCGGCAGGGCCGTTAATTAAAGGCTTTGAAGCGCAATATCCTGGGATTAAAGTTGAATATAACGATATGAACAGCACCGAGCTGTACAACCGTTATATTAGTGAACAAGCCGCCGGCGGCGGGAGCGGCGACGTGGTGTGGAGCTCTTCCATGGACACGGCGCTGAAATTAGCCACCGATTATGCGCAAGAGTATGCCTCGCCGGAAGTCGGCAAGCTGCCGAAATGGGCGGTCTGGCAGCAAAAAGCCTACGGCACAACCTATGAGCCGGTGGTCTTTATCTATAACAAACGGCTGATCCCACAAAATGAAGTGCCGGATTCACATACCGCATTGGCCAAACTTATCGCCGGGCAGGCTGATAAATTTAAAGGCAAAGTCACCACCTACGATATCGAGAAATCGGGGCTTGGTTTTATGCTGGCGGTGCAGGATAGCAAAGCTGACGCCAACTACTTCGCCGACCTGGCGAATATCGCCAAAGGCGGCCTGACGGTGCAATCTTCTACCGGCACCATGATGGAGCGCGTCTCCTCCGGTGAAAACCTGATCGGCTATAACATCCTGGGATCCTATGCCGAAGCGCGCGCTAAAACCGACCCGTCATTAGGCATCGCCTATCCGAAAGACTACGTGCTGGTGCTGTCCCGAGTCTCATTTATTACTGCGGAAGCAGGACACCCAAATGCGGCGAAACTGTGGTTCGACTACGTACTGTCGGAAAAAGGGCAAACAATTCTTGCCTCTCAGGGCGATATCCCGTCAATTCGCAACGACATTGAAGGTAAAAATGATATCGACGGGATGACCAAATTACTGGGCAATGCGCTGAAGCCGATTCCGGTGGATGAAAGCCTGCTGCAATATCTGCAACCCAAACAGCGTCTGGAATTTATTAAGCAATGGCGTGCCGCTGCTGCGAAATAAAGTAATTACCTATGAAACTTCCCCTGGAACGTATCCGGGGGAATGATCGTATCAGTATTCAGTAAATAAGTACTCATTATCTCTTCTTGATAATTTATCTCTGCACTTTGCCAGGGGAATTAAAGATGAACATTTTACGCAGAAAGTGGCAAGGGCTACCGCGTGGCATAGTGGTATTGATAGCGGCACTGGTAATTTACGTTCCGCTATTATTTATTGTGGCGCAAAGTTTTCTTTCCGCACCATTTTTTGCCCGCTCTAAAGAGTGGAGCCTCGAAGCCTTCGGTTTTATTTTTACCGACCCGGATTTTTACCTGGCCTTACGCTCTGGATTTATCCTCGCTTTTGGTCTTGTCATTATCGCGATTCCGCTGGGCGGAATTCTGGCCTTTTTAATGGTACGTACCGATTTACCCGGCAGGCGTTTTATTGAGCCGCTGATCCTGGTGCCGATTTTCGTCTCGCCGATGGTGTTGGGCTTTGGTTATGTGGTGGCCGCCGGGCCGGTCGGTTTCCTGTCGCAGTGGGCGCAGGCGTGGCTGGGTTTTGTGCCCTGGAATATCTACTCGATGTTCAGCATCGTGGTAATAGCCGGTTTAACGCACGTCCCGCATGCCTATCTTTATATCTCCTCGGCGCTACGTAGCGTCGGTTCGGATGTGGAAGAGGCGGCGCGTACCGTCGGCGCCACGCCGCTGCAGGTGATGACCTCGGTGAGCCTGCCGATGGTACGGCCATCCATTCTTTACGCCTGCGTGCTGCTGTTCTTCCTCGGCCTGGAGGTCTTCGGCCTGATGCTGGTGCTCGGCGATCCGGAAGGCAACATGGTGCTGGCGACCTATCTCTATAAGTTGACCAATAAACTGGGAACGCCCTCTTACCATCTGATGGCGGCGGTCGCGGTGGTGTTAATCTGCATTACCATTCCGCTGGTGATGTTGCAGCGCCGGTTGATGCGTACCGCCAACCGCTTCGTGACCATGAAAGGTAAAGCGTCGCAGTCGCGCGCCTTGCCGCTGGGGAAATGGCGTTGGGTCGCGGGCGCGGTCGTGGTGGCGTGGTTAACCGTGACCATCGGCGTTCCGCTGCTGGGTGTGGCGCTACGGGCCTTTATTTCCAATTGGGGCGTTGGCGTTTCGCTATGGGATGAGCTGTCGCTGGCGACTTTCCGCAACATCTGGCAGCAGCCGAATCTGCTGCGGGCGATCGTCAACTCGATGGCGATCGGGATTATCGGCGGTGCGTTGGCGGTGGTGTGCTATCTGTTTGTCGGTATCGCCATGCACCGTAAACCGGATAACGTGACGCGCTTTCTCGACTACAGCGTGCTGGTACCTCGTGCGGTGCCGGGCCTGTTGGCCGGTTTGGCGTTTCTGTGGGTGTTTCTGTTTGTGCCGATGTGGCTCGATCAGTCATTGAAAAATGGCTGGCTCTCGGCGCTGCCGGTCGCCGACTGGCTGCGCGAACACCTTATCGTGCAACTGCGCGCGCTGCGCAACACCATTTTCAGCGTCTGGTTGGCCTATACGGTGGTGTGGATGGCCTACGGCCTGCGCCTTATCTCATCAACGCTGCTGCAGGTGGCGCCGGAGCTGGAGGAGGCCGCGCGCAGTACCGGCGCTTCTCGCGGACAAATCACCCGCCACGTCACCATTCCGCTGGCGCGCTACGGGCTTATCGGTTCCTGGCTGCTGATGTTCCTGATCTTTGAACGCGAGTATTCAACCGGCGTTTATTTGTTGTCGCCAGGCACCGAAACGATCGGGTCGATGCTGGTTTCGTTGTGGGCGGCGGGCGCCATTGATATCGTCGCGGCGCTATCGTTTATCAATATTCTGCTGGTGGTAGTCGGTCTGGGTATCGCCCTGCGCTTTGGAGTGAAATTACATGATTGAGTTATCGGTAGACAATTTGCATCTGACCTATGGCGACAACCCGGTGCTGAAAGGGGTGTCGATGGAGCTCAAACGCGGGGAAGTGGTGTCGCTGCTTGGCCCTTCAGGTAGCGGGAAAACCACGCTGCTACGTGCGGTCGCCGGGCTGGAGAAACCGACCGCCGGGCGGATCACCATCGGCAATAGCGTGGTTTATGACGGTAGTCCGCGTAGCGAAATCCCGGCGGAAGAGCGTAATCTCGGGCTGGTGTTCCAGTCCTACGCCCTGTGGCCGCATAAAACGGTATTCGACAACGTGGCCTATCCGCTGAAACTGCGTAAAGTGGCCAGCGGCGAGATTAAACAGCGGGTGCAGAGCGTACTTGATCAGTTAGGTCTGGGACATCTGGGCAACCGGCACCCGCATCAGCTTTCCGGCGGCCAGCAGCAGCGTGTGGCGATAGGACGGGCGCTGGTCTATAACCCGCCGGTTATTCTGCTGGATGAGCCGCTATCCAACCTCGACGCCAAGCTGCGTGAAGAGGCGCGGGTATTCCTGCGCGAGCTCATTATCAAGCTGGGCCTGTCGGCGCTGATGGTCACCCACGATCAGAATGAAGCGATGGCGATCTCCGATCGCATTTTGCTGCTTAACAACGGCGTGATTGAACAGCAGGGGACGCCGCAGGAGATGTACGGTAACCCAGCCACCCTGTTCGCCGCCGAGTTTATGGGCAGCAATAACCGCCTGCACGGTAAGGTGACGGCGCTGGAGAATGGGCGAGCGCGGGTTGAAGGCGCCAGTTGGGCGCTATGGGGGCGCGCGGGCGAGGGGGTCAGCGTCGGTCAGCCGGCGACGGCGGTGATCCGCGTCGAACGGCTGCGCCTTGACTGCTCGCCGCAGGACAATAGCCTGGAACTTCCGCTGCTGACCAGCATGTACCTCGGCGATCGGTGGGAATATCTGTTCCGCACCGAGGGCGATGACTTTGCGATTCGCGCCTACGGCACGGCCCTGCGTGACGCCGAACATTGTCACCTGACGCTGCCCGCGGATGATGTGTGGATTTTCCCGCAGCGATAAACTTTGCTTAGGGCGCCAGATGACACACCGCTTCGATATTGTGTCCATCTGGCGCAATGACAAAGGCGGCGTAGTAATTGGCGTGGTAATTAGGCCGTAATCCCGGCGAGCCGTTATCCTTGCCTCCGGCGGCCAGCGCCGCGTGCCAGAAGGCGTCAACCTGCTCGCGGCTGTCGGCGCAAAAGGCGATATGCAGCGGCGCGGGTTTATCTTCGCTTTGATAGAGGCATAAAGAGGCGTCGTTCGCTCCGGCTAACTCCGCGCCGTAAGCCGGCTCGCCTTCGCCCGCCAGCGTCACGCCGAGCGGCGCCAGCGCCTGTAAAAAGAATGCCTTGCTCGCGGCATAATCACTGACGCCAAATTTGACATGATCGAACATAAATTCTCCTTGTGGTTGGGAATATCTGTACGACATCACCGGGTCGTTAAATTGATAAGGGAACCAGTATCGATTTAATTAACAACGGTGATTAACTAATTTAACAGCTCGAATTGTTTAATTATTCATTAAGCGAGTATTTACAGGTGCTTAATCTGCCATGTACCATAAACAAAAAATAACAAATGTGATACATATCACCCTTTATTGGCGCTTTGGTAAAACCAAAGGCGCGTAATTTCCGCATGACTTACCGCACTCAGGTTATTAAATGCCCGATCTTATCGTGACAACCCGGTGAATATTTGCGCCATTTTCCCGCGTTGCGTTGAGAATCGTCTAATATCCAAACGATAACCCTATAAATCTTATCGCTATTGGCGATTTATTGTACGTCTTATTGGCCAGAGCCAGAGGGTCTGTTGCGTAATCGCTGAATGGTATCGGTACCAGAGCGAGGTTTGCTGGGCTTGTAAGCGTCAAAACAGTAATTTAATTGACAGGAATGTGATTATGTCGAGCGAGAAAACCAACAATTCGAGGCGTGATTTTTTAGTAAAATCAATGGCCTTGATTCCAACGGTCGTCATCGGCGGCGGTAGCGTGGGCGCCATTGGCGTGGCGACGAGCGCCACGGCGCAGGCGGCTTCCGCACCCTCTGCCGGTGGCAACGCCGCATCCAGCGACTGGAAGCCGCAATTCTTCAACGATCGTGAGTGGCTGTTTATCAACGCCGCCGTCGCTCGCTTAATCCCAGCCGATGAACTCGGTCCAGGTGCTAAAGAGGCCGGTGTGCCGGAGTTTATCGACCGTCAGCTCAACACCCCTTATGCCACCGGTTCCATCTGGTATATGCAGGGGCCATTTAACCCCGACGTGCCGAAAGAGATGGGCTACCAGCTGCCGCTGGTACCAAAGCAGATTTATAACCTCGGTATCGCCGATGCCGAAGAGTGGTGTCAAAACCAGTATCACAAGAGCTTTGCTGAACTGAGCGGCGAACAGCAGGATGAGGCGCTCGGTCTGTGGGAATCCGGCAAGGCGCAGTTCAAACAGCTGCCGGCCTCGCTGTTTTTCTCCTATCTGTTGCAAAACACCCGCGAAGGCTTCTTCAGCGACCCTATCCATGGCGGCAATAAAGGCATGGTCGGCTGGACGCTGATTAATTTTCCCGGCGCGCGCGCCGACTTTATGGACTGGGTTGAACGAGGCGAACGCTATCCCTTCCCGCCGGTATCAATTAATGGGGAGAGGGCGTAATCATGGCGACCGTATTGAAAAAAACCGATGTAGCGATCGTTGGCTTCGGCTGGGTTGGCGCGATTATGGCCAAAGAGCTGACGGAAGCGGGGCTCAACGTCGTCGCGCTGGAGCGCGGCCCGATGCGCGATACCTGGCCGGACGGCGCTTATCCGCAGGTTATCGATGAGCTGACCTATAACATCCGCCGCAAGCTGTTCCAGGATCTCTCTAAAAGCACGGTGACGATTCGTCACAACACCAGCCAGCAGGCGGTACCCTATCGCCAACTGGCCGCCTTCCTGCCGGGGACCGGCGTTGGCGGCGCGGGTTTGCACTGGTCCGGCGTGCATTTCCGCGTCGATCCGATCGAACTGCGTATGCGCAGCCACTATGAAGAGCGCTACGGCAAAAACTTCATTCCCCAGGATATGATCATCCAGGATTTCGGCGTCACCTACGACGAACTGGAACCGTTCTTCGATAAAGCGGAAAAAGTCTTTGGCACCTCCGGTACCGCCTGGTCGGTTAAAGGGAAGGTTGTCGGTAAAGGCCGCGGCGGTAACGCCTTCGCGCCGGATCGCTCGGACGATTTCCCGCTGCCGGCGCAGAAAAATACCTGGTCGGCGCAGCTGTTTGAAAAAGCGGCGCTGGAAGTGGGCTATCATCCCTATAACCTGCCTTCCGCAAACACCTCCGACTCCTATACCAACCCGTATGGCGCGCAGATGGGGCCGTGTAACTTCTGCGGTTTCTGCAGCGGCTACGCCTGCTACATGTATTCGAAAGCCTCGCCGAACGTGAACATTCTGCCGGCGCTGCGCCAGGAAAAACGCTTTGAACTGCGTACCAACGCCAACGTGCTGAAGGTCAATCTGACCGACGATAAATCCCGCGCCACCGGTGTGACCTATGTCGACGGTCAGGGCCGTGAAATGGAACAGCCGGCGGATCTGGTGATTATCGGCGCCTTCCAGTTCCATAACGTGCATCTGATGCTGCTTTCCGGGATCGGTAAACCGTACAATCCTGAGACGGGCGAAGGGGTCGTCGGGCGTAACTTCGCCTATCAGAACATGACCACTATCAAGGCCATTTTCGATAAAGATACTTTCACCAACCCGTTCATTGGCGCGGGCGGCAACGGCGTCGGCGTCGATGACTTCAACGCCGATAACTTCGATCACGGCGCGGCGGGCTTCGTCGGCGGTTCGCCGTTTTGGGTCAACCAGGCGGGGACCAAGCCTATCTCCGGCGTGCCGGTGCCCCCGGGTACCCCGGCGTGGGGCAGTAAATGGAAATCGGCGGTGGCCGACACCTACACGCACCACCTGTCGATGGATGCCCACGGCGCGCATCAGTCCTATCGCCAGAACTATCTCGATCTCGATCCGAACTACAAAAACGTCTTTGGTCAGCCGCTGCTGCGCATGACCTTCGACTGGCAGGAAAACGACATCAAGATGGCGCAGTTTATGTTCGATAAGATGGCGCCGATCGCCAAAGCGATGAAGCCGAAATATATGCTCGGCAGCCCGAAAAACGCCAATAGCCACTTTGACACCACCAGCTACCAGACCACCCATATGAACGGCGGCGCGGTGATGGGCGAAGATCCGAAAACCAGCGCGGTGAACCGTTATCTGCAGAGCTGGGACGTGCATAACGTCTTCGTCATCGGCGCTTCCGCTTTCCCGCAGGGGCTGGGCTACAACCCGACGGGGACCGTTGCCGCGCTGGCCTACTGGTCGGCGAAGGCTATCCGCGAACAGTACCTGAGAAATCCGGGTCCATTGGTGCAGGCATAAGGGAAAGCAAATCATGAAAATGCAATGGTTATCGGCACTGGTTCTCGGTGCGTTAAGCTGCGCGGCGTTCGCCGAAGAGGCGCCTGCGGACAGCAATCTGATTAAGCAGGGCGAATATCTGGCGCGCGCCGGCGACTGCGTGGCCTGCCACACCAACGGTAAAGAGGGCAAACCTTTTGCCGGCGGTCTGCCAATGGAAACACCGATCGGCACCATTTATTCCACCAACATCACGCCGGACAAAGCGCATGGTATTGGCGGTTATACCTTTGAAGAGTTTGACGATGCGGTGCGTAAAGGCGTGCGTAAAGACGGCTCAACGCTCTATCCGGCAATGCCATATCCTTCCTTCGCCCGTATCAATGAAGCGGATATGCGCGCCATGTACGCCTACTTTATGCACGGCGTGGAGCCGGTAAATGTCGCTAACAAAGACACGGACATTCCGTGGCCGCTGTCGATGCGCTGGCCGTTGGCGTTCTGGCGCGGCATCTTCGCCCCGACGCCGAGCGACTTTGTCGCCAATCCGCAGGTGGACCCGGTACTGGAGCGCGGCCGTTACCTGGTGGAAGGGCTTGGCCACTGCGGCGCCTGCCACACCCCACGTAGCCTGACGATGCAGGAAAAAGCGCTTAGCGAAAGCGAAGGCGATGATTACCTGGCGGGTAGCAATGCGCCGATTGACGGTTGGGTGGCTTCCAGCCTGCGCGGTGAAAATCGCGACGGGCTGGGGAGCTGGAGCGAAGCTGAACTGGCGGAGTTCCTGAAAACCGGGCGCAATGATAAATCCGTGGTCTTCGGCGGCATGAGCGACGTGGTTGAGCACAGCCTGCAGTATCTCTCGAATGACGATATCACCGCTATTGCCCGCTATCTGAAGTCGCTACCGCCGCGCGGCGGTAAACAGACGCCAGCTCCGGTGGAAGATAGCGTGGCGAAAGATCTGTGGAAAGGCGATGACAGCAAAACCGGCGCGGCGCTGTACGTCGATAACTGCGCTGCCTGCCACCGTACCGACGGCGTCGGTTATAAACGCGCGTTCCCGTCGTTGAAAGGCAACCCGGTGGTACAGACCGAAGATGCGACCTCGCTGATTCACATCATTCTGACCGGCAACACCACGCCGGCGGTGAAGGATGCGGTCTCGAACCTGACTATGCCGTCATTCGGCTGGCGTCTTGACGATCAACAGGTTGCGGATGTGGTCAACTTCATCCGCACCAGTTGGGGCAACAACGCGCCGCCGGTGAGCGCCAGCGATGTGGCGAAAGTACGAAAAGATAAGTCGATGATTCGCGATGAGAAGGCGTTAGGTAACGCCGACGTCTCGAAACTGCCGGCTGCTGCAGAGTAACTGAGCCGGGGCGGGGCACTGGATTCGCCCCGCCTGAGGTAAAAAACGTGATGACACCTGAACAACAGGGGACACAGCCATGATGCCGGAACTGGGCAACTACCTGCTGTGTCTGGCGGCAGGGCTGGCGCTGCTGCTAAGTATCTTTCCGCTATGGGGCGCGGCGCGTCAGGAACGATGGCTGATGGCATTAGCCCGGCCGCTGGCCTGTGCGCTGTTTATCTGCATCATCGGCGCGTTTGCGCTGCTGGTGCATGCCTTTGTAATCAATGACTTCACCATCCGCTACGTGGCGGAAAACTCCAACAGCGCGCTGCCGGTGTGGTACCGGGTGGCGGCTACCTGGGGAGCGCACGAAGGCTCTTTGCTGCTGTGGGTGCTGCTGCTCAGCGTGTGGACGTTCGCCGTCGCGCTCTTCAGTCGTCAGATGCCGCCCGACGCGGTAGCGCGGGTGCTGGCGGTGATGGGGATGATCGCCTTCGGTTTCTTGCTATTTATCCTGTTCACCTCCAATCCGTTCAGCCGCAGCCTGCCGCTGTATCCCGTAGATGGCCGCGATCTCAATCCTATGCTGCAGGATATCGGGATGATTTTTCATCCCCCAATCCTTTACATGGGCTACGTTGGCTTCTCGGTGGCCTTCGCCTTTGCGATTGCGTCGCTGCTGGCGGGGCGGCTGGATACCGCGTGGGCGCGATGGTCGCGCCCGTGGACGCAGGCGGCGTGGATGTTCCTGACACTTGGGATCGTGCTGGGCTCGGCGTGGGCCTATTACGAACTGGGCTGGGGCGGCTGGTGGTTCTGGGATCCGGTGGAAAATGCCTCGTTTATGCCGTGGCTGGTTGGCACCGCGTTGCTGCATTCACTGGCGGTAACCGAAAAGCGCGGCAGCTTCCGCGCCTGGACCGTGCTGCTGGCGCTGGCTGCGTTTTCGCTATGCCTGTTGGGGACTTTCCTTGTGCGATCTGGCGTGCTGGTATCGGTGCACTCCTTTGCCTCCGATCCGGCGCGCGGGATGTTTATACTGGCTTTGTTGACCCTCGCGATTGGCGGCTCGCTGCTGCTGTATGCGGTGAAAGGCGGGCGAGTGCGGGCGCGAGTGGAACATACGCTCTGGTCGCGCGAGTCGTTCCTGCTTGGCAACAATATTCTGCTGATGGCTGCGATGCTGGTGGTGCTGTTAGGCACGCTGCTGCCGTTGGTGCATAAAGCGTTGGGGCTGGGGACGATATCGATCGGCGAACCGTTCTTCAATACCATGTTCACCGCGCTGATGGCGCCGTTTGCGCTGCTGCTGGGGCTAGGGCCGCTGATTCGTTGGCGCCGCGATGAGCCACGTAAACAGCTTAAACGACTGGCGATATCGCTTCTTGTGACGTTGTCACTTTCTCTGGTCTTGCCATGGCTTCTTCAGGACCGCATCACCGCGATGGCGGTTATCGGCCTGATGATGGCGCTGTGGGTGCTTATCTTCGCGCTGATTGAAGTCCATGAACGGGCCACGCATCGCCACGGCTTCTGGCGCGGTCTGCGTACCTTAACGCGTAGCCAGTGGGGCATGGCGCTCGGCCATGTTGGCGTGGCGGTAACCGTCATTGGCATCACCTTCAGCCAGAACTATAGCATCGAGCGCGATGTCCGCATGCGGGCTGGCGACAGCCTCGATATTCATCGTTATCACTTCGTCTTCAAGGGCGTGCGTAATATCGTCGGGCCGAACTGGAGCGGCGGCGAGGGGGTGATTGCCGTCAGCCGGAACGGTCGCCCGGAAGCCACGCTGTATGCCGAAAAACGCTTTTACACCGCCAGCCGGATGATGATGACCGAAGCGGCCATCAGCGGCGGGTTTACCCGCGATCTTTACGCCGCGCTGGGAGAAGAGCTGGATGATGGCAGTTGGGCGGTGCGTCTGTACTACAAACCGTTCGTGCGCTGGATCTGGTACGGCGGCGTACTGATGGCGCTGGGAGGGCTCTGCTGCATGCTCGATCCGCGTTACCGCCGGTCGCGGCAACAGAAAACAGCAGCGGATCGCAATGACATAAACCGCTCGCTGTACCAGTCCCGACTGCGCGAACTTGAGCAGGAGCGTACTGACGGTAATGAGGCGATGATCGTCGAGCTGCAACGTACGCTGCTGGCGGATATCTCGCCGCAGGAACCAACGCGCGTTCGGCCGCTTAGCCGCTGGTTGCTGCTACCGGGGGCGCTATTGTTGGTCTTCGTCAGCGGCGGGCTCTATCTGAAAACCAGCGATGTGGGTCAGGTGCTGCTGTGGCGACAAAGCGAGCGTCATTATCCCGCGCTGCTGGCGCAGGCGAAGGATCCGACCGCTGCGCCGCTGCGGATGGATGAGTTGGCTCAACTGAGGCTTGGGCTGCGCAGCCATCTGCAGGATAGCCCTGACGATCTCGCCGGCTGGCAACTGCTTGGGCGGCTCGGCCTGCTGCTAAACGATGGCGAGACGGCGATCGGCGCTTTTGGACGGGCGCATAAGCTGGCCCCGGCTGACCCGGCGGCAGGCTTTGATTATGCCAGCGCGCTGGTGCGGGCGGGTGATAACGCGCAGATGCGGATGGGCGAGCTGTTGCTGCGCGAGCTGCATCAGCGGCAGCCGAAAAACCTGCCGGTGCTGGAGATGCTGGCGCTCAGCGCGGTCCGCAATGAAGACTATCCGCAGGCGGTAGCGGCGCTACAGCAACTGCTGATGTTGTTGCCGGAGGGCGATGCCCGCCGTGAGGCGATTGCCCGCCAGCTGGCGCAGGCGCAGCAGCAGGCGCGGTAAATATTTGCTTTTTCTGCACTGCTCCCCGGTCGCGCTGTCGCTTACCGGGGCTACAAATGGCAGTGACCGCGCGAACGGTAGGCCGGGTAAGGCGCAGCCGCCATCCGGCAAAATAACGCCGTAACAGACGAAAAAAAGCCCCTGCGAACAGGCAGGGGCAAACCATGTCAGAGCTTATTTTTTATTAATTGAACACCATGCCGCCATCGATCAGCAGCGATTGACCGGTCATATAATCGGAATCCGGGCTGGCAAGGTAAGAGACGCAGGCGGCGACATCTTCTGGTTCCGACAGGCGGCCGAGGGTGATGCGTTTGGCGAATTCGGCGGTGCCATAGCCCAGAGGTTTTCCGGCCGCTTCGGAGACCTGACGATCGATCTCGGCCCACATCGGCGTTTTCACAATCCCCGGGCAGTAGCCGTTGACGGTAATACCCAGCGGCGCCAGGTCGCGGGCGGCGGTTTGCGTTAAACCGCGTACGGCGAATTTGCTCGAGCTGTAGACCGCCAGTTCCGGGTTGCCGACGTGACCGGCCTGGGAACAGGCGTTGATGATTTTGCCGCCGTGACCCTCTTTTTTAAAGGCATCGACTGCCGCCTGAATCCCCCAGATCACCCCTTTAACGTTGATGTTGTAGACCTTGTCGACAATCTCCGGCGTAATGGATTCGATAGGCGTTGATGGCGCAACCCCGGCGTTGTTGACGATGACGTTGAATCCGCCCAGCGTTTTCCGCGCCTGTTCGACGGCGGCAAACACCTGCTCGCGGTCGGAAACATCGACTTTGACCGCGATTGCTCGCCCACCGTGCTGATTGATTTCATCCGCCACGGCTTTTGCCGTAACGTCATTGTAATCGGCGATCGCCACGGCAAAACCGTCCTTCACGAGGCGTAACGCGATAGCTTTACCAATGCCCTGACCGGCGCCGGTGACAAGTGCGACTTTTTTCATTTCCATTTCCTTTTGTGATGACTTAAAGAATCTGACTCAGATGTAGCTGGCCCATCAGCAGCGGGTTATCGCGGTAATCTACGGGGATGGCGACCACCGCCGGGCCGTCGACATCCATCGCCGCGCGTAGCGTTGGCTCCAGCGCATCAGCGCTTTCCACCGCAAACCCTTTCGCGCCGAAGGATTCGGCATAGGCTTTAAAATCCATTGGTCCGAACTCGACGCCGGACAGGCGTTGATATTTTTTCTCTTCCTGGATAGCGACCATGTTGTAGCCGTTATCGACCCAGATAAGATGCAGGATGTTGGCTTTCAGGCGGACCGCCGTTTCCAGCTCCATACTGGATTGCAGAAAACCGCCATCGCCGGAGACCGAGACCACTTTGCGCTGCGGATTGACCAGCCAGGCCCCGATGGCCCACGGCAGGGCGACGCCCATGGTCTGCTGACCGTTGGAGATCATCACCTGACGGGCTCGGAAGCTGTAGAGATAGCGGGCGATCCAAATATGAAAGCTCCCCATATCGACCGTCAGCGTGACGTCGCTATTCACGATATCCTGCATGGCGCGGACGATGCGCAGCGGGTGCAGAGCAAACTGATTCAACTGCGCCCCGCGGCGATCGAGCAGTTCGCGCTGATGCTGGCGGTCGTGGAGGATTTCAGCGGCCTGCGGCGAGAGCACCAGCCGATGATCGATATTTTGCGCCAGCTTATTCAGCGTGCCGGCGATATCGCCCACCAGCTCGACATCCGGCGTGTAGTTACGCTCTTCATAGGCGGGCAGTACGTCGATGTGTACCAGCGTCGCGTTGCCGCTGTTCCACATCGCCGGTTCGTATTCCACCGGGCTATAGCCGATGCAGATAACCAGGTCGGCCAGTTGCAATAAGCGGTCACCGGCCTGATTGTTAAACAACCCGACGCGTCCGGCGAAGCGCGAAAAGTTATCCTGATTGACCGCCCCGGCGGCCTGATAGGTGCTGGTGACCGGAATATGGCTGGTTTCCAGCAAACGATGCAGCGCGGCGCTGTTTTCCGTCTGGCTGGCCATCAATCCAAGCAGGAACACCGGATTCTTCGCCTGGGCAATCAACTTCGCGACCTGATTGATTGCCTCGTCAGGCGCGGCGCCCATCTGCGGCGCGCTGCTGGCGGGCAGCACTTTGCCGGTCGCCGGACCATCGACGACATCCTGCGGCAAGCTGACGAAGGCGCTGCCCGGGCGCCCCTGTTCGGCGGCGCGAAAGGCATTAGAAACCACTTCCGCCAGCGCATCCGGCGAGGTCACTTCCACGGCGTATTTGGTGACCGGGCTGAACATCGCCACCGTGTCCATACTCTGATGCACCTGTTTGGCTTTATCGGCGCGTTTGACCGCGCCGCCCAACGCCACCACCGGGTCGCCTTCGCTATTAGCGGTGGCCATGCCGGTTATCAGGTTGGAACAGCCCGGACCGGAGGTTACCAGCGCGACGCCCGCTTTGCCGGTAATACGCCCGACCGCGGCGGCCATAAAGGCGGCATTGGCCTCGTGGCGCACTGGAATAATGCGAATTGAGGAGTCCAGTAATGAGTCGAAAACCTTATCGATTTTAGCGCCGGGGATCCCGAAGACCTGGCGTACGCCTTGCGCTTCCAGTTGGCTGACGACCAGATCGGCGCCGTGCGCCCACTGGCGCAGCGGATACTGTTTGTCCATGTGAACCTCCTAACTTTCTACTGAACGGATGGCGGCATCGAGATTGTCGGGATGCAAATTGGCCTGCAGGAACGCGCTGTCGGCGGGAAGGTCGATCATCAGCTTATGAATTTCGCCGAAGGTCAACACCCCATGGTCGAGCTGGTAGTCCAGCAGGTGGCCGCCGCCCTGGCGGTCATCGGTGATAAAGTGCTCGTGATAGCCGGCGACGTTAATCCCCTGCATATGCTGCGGGGTACGAAAGCCGACCAGTACGCCGTCGCGCTGGTTAAAGCGGAAGATCGGCTGATCGTCGAGTACGTCGGTCATCGCCCGGTAGGGCGGCGTCTGACGCGGCACGGTGCGGGTATGGGCGTGGCGGAAATGACCATCGATTCGCAGCGCGCAGAACAGATTGTCGGAAGGGATTTGCTGGTCAATAACCTCATGCAGCTGCTGGCGGCTGACCGGATGGTCAAAGGTTTTACGGTACTGCGGCTGAAACCAGGTCATCACCGCAAACGGGGTTTTCTGTTCCGGACGCGCTTTACGCGCGCTGCCGTCGGCACGCAGTTGATAAACCTGGCTGCTAAACGCGATCAGCTCGCCGTCGAGTTCATTAAATGTGCCGAGGCCGAAATCGCCGTGCTTCAGCAGGTCCGCAATGGTGGTGGTACCTTCGTAGACGCCGCTGAGCAGGGCGCTCATCAGCGAAGTTTGATATAGCACGCTATCGGGATGCTGGGCGGAAAACGCGCGTAGCGTTTCACACAGACTCTCTTCGCAGGTGCAATCTGAAGCATGATTCATGAGCCACTTCCTCGTTCAACAAATATAAGAAAGGTTAAATAAAGGTTGACCCGATTCAGCTCACAGTTCCAATATAGAAACCATGCTGGTTTGAGACGTTTTCGATATGGAACTTCGTTATCTACGCTATTTTGTCGCCGTCGCCCGGACGCGGCACTTCACCCGGGCAGCGAAAGAACTGGGTATCTCACAGCCACCGTTAAGTCAGCAAATTCAGCGGCTTGAGCGTGAGGTTGGTACTCCGCTGTTGCGTCGGCTAACCCGCGGGGTGGAGCTGACCGAAGCCGGGGAGTCCTTTTATGAGGATGCCTGCCAAATCCTCGCGCTGAGCGATGCGGCGCTGGAAAAGACCAAGGGCATTGCTCGCGGAATGAACGGCAGCTTGTCATTAGGCATTACCAGTTCTGATGCTTTCCATCCGCAAATCTTCACCTTGCTGCACCGTTTTCAGCTCGATCACCCAGGCGTCGTCCTCCATCAACGGGAGGGCAACATGGCGAATTTGATGGCGGCGCTGAGCGAGGCGGAGATCGATATCGCCTTTGTCCGTTTGCCGTGTGAAAGCAGTAAGGCGTTTAACTTGCGTATCATTGATGAAGAGCCAATGGTCATTGCGCTCCCGCGCGATAATCCATTGTCAGCGGAACCGACGCTGGCGCTGGAACAGTTGCGGGACGTCGCGCCGATCCTCTTCCCGCGCGAAGTGGCGCCGGGCTTGTATGAGCTGGTGTTCAATAGCTGCCTGCGCGCCGGTATCGATATGAACCGCGCCAGGCAGTCGTCGCAGATTTCATCGTCGCTGAGTATGGTTAACGCCGGATTTGGTTTCGCGCTGGTGCCGCAGTCGATGACCTGCATCGCGCTGCCCAACATCAGCTATCAATCGATACAGGGGACGCCGGTCAAGACCGATATTGCCATCGCCTGGCGTCGCTTCGAGCGCTCGCGTACGGTGAAGCGATTTTTAGAGATGTTCTAATTCCCGGGACGCATAGCGCGACCCAACGGAGATACGCTGATCTTTTCTCCGTTGGGTTACCCGTTACTGCGCCACCCAGCCGCCATCCATATTCCACGCCGCGCCGCGCACCTGCGCGGCGGCGTCGCTGCATAAAAATAGCGCCATTTCACCCAGTTGCTGAGGCGTCACGAATTCTCCGGAAGGTTGTTTTTCGGCAAGCAGCTGCGCTCTGGCCTGCTCCGGGTCGGCCCCCTCAGCGATACGTTTATCGATCTGCTGCTGAACCAGCGGCGTCAGCACCCAGCCGGGGCAAATCGCGTTGCAGGTTATACCGGTACGCGCGGTCTCCAACGCCAGCGTTTTGCTAAAGCCAATCACCCCATGCTTGGCGGCAACGTAGGCGGATTTCTCTTTCGAGGCGACTAACCCATGCACGGAGGCAATATTAATAATCCGCCCCCAGTTGCGCTCGCGCATGCCCGGCAGCGCCAGCCGGCTGGTGTGGAAGACGCTGGACAGATTTATCGCCAGAATATCGTTCCATTTTTCCACCGCGAACTGCTCCACCGGCGCCACATGCTGGATCCCGGCGTTATTAATCACAATATCGACGCCGCCAAATTCGCTTTCGGCATAGCGCATCATCGCTTCAATTTGCCCGACGTCGCGCAGGTCGGCATCGTGATAGCCGGGAATTTTACCCAGCGCGGCAACCTCGGCTCGCGCGCTCGTGCTGTCGCCAAAACCATTCAACACCAACTGCGCGCCGGCCTGCGCCAGTACTTTGGCAATGCCTAAACCAATACCGCTGGTGGAGCCGGTGACCAGCGCTGTTTTACCGTTCAAATTCATTTCGTTACTCCTTAAATCAGGCATCAGACAATACCGGTTAAATAGAACACGGCAATGACAAACAGAACCGCGAGGCTTTTGATAAGCGTAATGGCGAAAATGCCGCCGTAAGCCTGGCGATGGCTTAAGCCGGTGATTGCCAGCAGCGTGATGACGGCGCCGTTATGCGGCAGGGTATCCATGCCGCCGCTGGCCATTGACGCGACGCGGTGCAGTACCTCAAGCGGGATATTGGCGGCGTGGGCGGCGGCCACGAAGGTATCGGACATTGCCGCCAGCGCGATGCTCATTCCGCCGGAGGCGGAGCCGGTGATCCCCGCCAGCACGGTCACGCTAATCGCCTCGTTTAACAGGGGATTGGGAATAGCGGTCAGAGCTTTCGACAACACCAGGAAACCCGGCAGGGCGGCAATCACCGCGCCGAAACCATATTCCGAGGCAGTATTCATCGCCGCGAGGATCGCGCCGCCGACCGCCGTACGGCTGCCTTCCGCCAGACGGCCGCGAATATTACGAAAACCGAACACCAGCACCACGACGATACCGGATAGCAGCGCGGCCTCGACGGCCCAGATAGCGGTGATTTTGCCGACCTCGGTGACGATGGGTTTGGCAAGCCCTGGCAGAGTTAGCTCGTGGCTGGCGCCGTACCATTGCGGGATCCAGCGGGTAAACAGCAGGTTCAGCACGCCGACCAGCAGCAGCGGGGCAATGGCGATCAGCGGATGCGGCAGATTGATGTTATCCGGCGTCTGCGGCTCGTTTTGCAGATCGGTACCGTAACCCTCGCCATTCGCGAGCGCTTTACGCCGCTGTCGTTCCAGCCACAGTAAACCGAAGGTGATGATAAACAGTGAACCTATCAACCCAAGCCAGGGGGCCGCCCAGGCGTTGGTGCCAAAAAAGCTGGTGGGGATAATGTTCTGGATCTGCGGGGTGCCCGGCAGGGCATCCATGGTGAATGAGAACGCGCCCAGCGCGACGGTTGCCGGGATCAGCCGCTTCGGGATACCGCTTTGGCGAAACAGTTCGGCGGCAAAGGGATAGACCGCAAAAGCCACCACGAACAGCGAAACGCCGCCGTAGGTCAGCAGGGCGCAGACCAGCACGATCACCGGGATCGCATGTCGCCGCCCGAGAATTTGAATCGCGGCGGCGACGATGGAGCGCGAGAAGCCCGATAGTTCAATCAGCTTGCCAAAGACGGCGCCGAGCAGAAATACCGGAAAATAGAGCTTCACGAATCCGACCATTTTTTCCATAAACAGGCCGGTAAAGGTCGGGCCTACCGCGCTCGGGTCGGTGAGCAGAACCGCGCCAAGCGCGGCGATAGGGGCAAACAGGATAACGCTGTATCCACGATACGCAGCCAGCATCAGTAATGCCAGCGCGGCCAGGGCGATCAACACACTCATTACGACTCCTCACTATCATTGTTATTGTCGGGGTACAAAACGAGAAGTTACGGTTTCAGGGCATAGCGCAGCTGATGTTCGCGGCGCGACTGTATTCGTTTCTGCCGGGTCTCATCCCAGCGATAAAAACCTTGCCCACTGCGGGAGCCGGTATCGCCTTGCGCGACTTTGTCGGCGACCAGCGACATCATGTCGCTGCCCGTGGCCAGTTCCGGCAGCAGGTGCTGGCAGATATCCTGAACCGTCGCCAGACCGGTCATATCCGCGGCTTCCAGCGGGCCGACCATCGCGTAACGGCGGCCGAGCGAGGCGCGCATCACTTTGTCGACCACTTCCGGCGAAGCGATGCCGCTCTTGACGATATGCAGCGCTTCGCGCCGCAGGGCGAACTGTAGTCGGTTGCCGACAAACCCCGGCGCGGCGCGGTTGAGTACCACCGCTTCCAGCGCGCAGGAGGATAAAAAGTCGCTGACCTGGTTGGCGAGATGCGCCACGGTAGCGCTACCCGGCACCACTTCCACCAGCGGGATAAAATGCGGCGGATGCCAGAAGTGGGCGATTAACAAGCGCTCCGGATGCCGCATACCCTGCGCCAGCCGATCCGGCGGTAGTCCGCTGGTGTTGCTGGCGATGATGGCTTCGTCGGCGATCAGCGTTTCCAGTTCGCGGTATAAGGCGTGCTTGAGCGCCAGACGTTCCGGAATCGCTTCGATCAGCAAGGTCGCGTCAGCAAGATCGCCTAATGTCGTGGTGCCGGAGAGGAGCGAGAGCACCGACGCACGCTGAGCGGCGTCAAACTGCCCGCACTCTTCGAGCTCGCGCAAAATGGCGGCGGCGACGCTCTCGATCTCGCTAATGCGCGCCGGGTCGGTGTCGTAGAGGCGTACGGCGTGGCCGTGGCGGGCAAAATGGCAGGCGATGCCGACGCCCATCAGGCCAGCGCCCAGTACCGCCAGTTGTGGTGTAAACATAGTGGCTCCTGTTAACGTTCTATGGTCATCGCGATACCCTGACCACCGCCGACGCAAAGCGTCGCCAGGCCTTTGCTGACATCGCGGCGCTGCATTTCGTGCAGCAGACTAACCAGAATGCGACATCCTGAGGCGCCAATCGGGTGGCCGAGCGCGATAGCGCCGCCGTTGACGTTGACTTTCTGGCTGTCCCACTCAAGCAATTTGCCAACCGCCAGCGCCTGCACGGCAAAGGCCTCGTTGGCTTCGATGAGATCCACCTCATTCAGCGACCAGCCGGCACGCTGCAGCGCCTTCCGGCAAGCGTTTACCGGGCCGATACCCATCACGGACGGATCGACGCCGGCCACCGCAGAGCTGACAATCCGCGCCAGCACCGGCAAGCCAAGCTGCCGCGCTTTATCGACGCTCATCAATACCACTGCCGCCGCGCCATCGTTGAGCGAAGAGGCATTGCCCGCGGTGACGCTGCCATCTTCCGTGCGGAAGGCCGGGCGTAACTGCGCGAGCTGTTGTTCGCTGGTTTCCGGGCGCGGCTGTTCGTCTGCGTCCACCATGCGCGGCGCTTTTTTACCCTGAGGGACGCTAAGCGGCACTATCTCAGCCTGAAAGCGCCCGGCGGCTATCGCGGCGGCGGCTTTGCGCTGCGAAAGGGCGGCGAAGGCATCCTGCTGGGGGCGGGAGATGTCAAAGGCGTCGGCGAGATTCTCGGCGGTGATGCCCATGTGATAGTCGTTAAACGCATCCCATAATCCGTCCTGAATCATACTGTCCTGCATACTGGCATGGCCGAAGCGCAGGCCATCGCGCGCCCCCTGAACCAGATACGGAGCATTGCTCATGCTCTCCTGGCCGCCGGCTATCACTATCTCCGCCTCGCCGCTGCGAATGGCTTGTACTGCCTGTTGCACGGCTTTCAGCCCGGAACCGCAAACCAGATTGATGGTAACGGCCGGAGTTTCAACCGGTAGCCCGGCGCGCAGCGCGGTTTGTCGCGCTGGATTCTGTCCGCAGCCGGCAGTTAATACCTGGCCAAAAATCAGTTCGTCAACGGCGCTGGCCGGTAGCTGTGTGCGTTCAAGCAAACCACGCACTACGGCGGCGCCAAGCTCGACGGCGGAAAGGGAAGATAAGGCGCCGCGAAAACTGCCGATTGGCGTACGTAGCGCGCAGACGATAGCGACTTCTTTCATATTGTCTCCTTAGTTGAAGCGCATTTCGCGGACGTCATCGGCAATGACCAGCCGTCCAGCCGTTTTATGGGCAATTTCGTCAATGCTGACGCCGGGGGCGTATTCGCGTAGAACAAAGGCGCCGTCGCTAATTTCCAGCAGCGCGAGATCGGTCAGTACCCGGCGAATACAGCCCGCGCCGGTGAGCGGCAGGGTGCACTGCGCCAGCAGCTTGGATTCGCCGTTTTTCGAGGCGTGAGTCATCACCACGATGATGTTTTGCGCGCCCGCCACCAGATCCATGGCGCCGCCCATGCCTTTCACCATTTTTCCTGGGATCATCCACGAGGCGATATTACCCGCGACATCGACTTCAAAAGCGCCAAGGACCGTGAGATCGACGTGGCCGCCGCGGATCATGGCGAAGGACTGGGCTGAGTCAAAGATAGCCGCCCCGATTTGTGCGGTAACGGTCTGCTTACCGGCGTTAATCATGTCGGCATCAAGCGTTGACTCATCGGGAAATTCGCCCATCCCCAACAGGCCGTTTTCCGACTGCAGCATCACTTCAATACCGGCGGGAATATAGTTTGCGACCAGCGTGGGAATGCCGATACCGAGATTGACATAATCGCCGTCGCGCAGTTCCTGGGCGACGCGCATCGCCATTTGTTCGCGAGTTAACATGTTCAGTTCCCTCCGGCGCGCAGCGTGCGCTGTTCAATACGTTTTTCGAATTGCCCGACGATCAGCCGGTCGACATAAATACCGGGCGTGTGGATGGCGGAAGGGGGGAGTTCGCCCGGCGCGACGATTTCTTCGACTTCCACTACCGTGATGCGTCCGGCGGTGGCCATCAACGGGTTAAAATTCTGCGCGGTATGGCGGTAGACCACGTTGCCGTACCAGTCGGCTTTCCAGCCCTTCACAAGGGCGAAATCGCCGCGAATGGCTTCTTCGAGAATGTAATTTTTACCGTCGAATTGACGCACTTCTTTGCCTTCCGCCACCGGCGTGCCGTAACCGGTCGCGGTATAGAATCCGGGGATCCCGGCGCCGCCGGCGCGAATTTTCTCGGCAAGCGTCCCTTGCGGGGTCAGTTCCACCGCCAGTTCGCCGCTCAGTACCAGGTGTTCAAAGAGGGCGTTTTCGCCAACGTAAGAGGCCACGACTTTGCGTACCTGGCGCGTTTCCAGCAGCATGCCGAGACCAAAGCCATCAACGCCGCAGTTATTAGAGACGACCGTCAGCCCCTGTACCTGGCGGCGTTTGACCTCGGCGATTAAGTTTTCCGGGATGCCGCACAGGCCGAAGCCGCCGGCCAGTAACGTCATACCATCGGTTAATCCGTCCAACGCCGCTTCATAGCTGGCGACGCGCTTATCCAGTCCTGCCATCATTTTTCTCCTGCCTTGCGATGGCTCTATCATTAAAGGTGCGAACTGATTTGATAATTTTGAATTTGTGACCCACTCATTTGGTTTTTTTATTAATTTATCGTTAACTAAATTCTTTCAATTAGTTAACAGGCAGAAAAATGAGAATGAGTGTCAAACAGTTACGCGCGTTTCTAGCGGTAGCTCACACTCTTAATTTCGCCCACGCCAGCGAGCGCCTGAACCTGTCGCAGCCGGCGCTGAGTTTGACCATTAAGGGGCTGGAAGAGGCGCTTGGCGGAGCATTGCTGCAACGCAGCACCCGCAAAGTGACCTTAACCCAGGAGGGAGAGACCTTTTTGCCGATGGCCCGCCAGCTGCTGGCGGACTGGGATAATGCCGAAGAGGCGATGCGGCAAAGTTTCACCCTGCAACGGGGAAAGATCTCCGTTGCCGCCATGCCGTCGTTTGCCGCTAACGTGCTGCCGGAAGTGCTTAAAGCCTTTCGTGACCGCTATGCGGGAGTCAACGTCACGGTGCATGACGTGATTAATGAGCAGGTCATTGAGATGGTGCGCGAAGGCCGGGTGGAGATGGGGATCGCGTTTGAGCCATCGCCCGGCAACAATCTGTTGTTTACGCCGCTGGCGGTGGATCGCTTTGTGGCGATCGTGCCAAAAACGTCGCCTTTGGCGAGCAAAAAGCAGTTGAGCTGGCGTGAACTACTGACGCTGGATTTTATTACCCTGCAGCGGCCGTCGGCGGTGCGTTTGATGTTGGAAGAAGAGCTGGCGCGTAGCGGCAGCCAGTTAGACGTGGCGCTGGAAAGTCATCAGTTGGTCACCGTCGGGCGGATGGTCGCCAGCGGTCTGGGCGGCAGCGCAGTGCCCGCGTTATGCCAGTCGCAGATGCAGTCGCTGGGAGCGGTTTGTCTACCATTAAGCGATCCGCCGATTGAAAAGTGTATTGGCGTTATTCACGCCGGACATATGCAGTTGTCGAAAGCGGCGCAGGCGCTGCTGGAAACGCTGAAGGGTTTTTTGCCTGCTTAGGTCGTTTACAGATAAAAAAACCGGCCTCTTCAGCCGGTTTAATCATCAGATTTTGCAGGCATCGCCGCAATCATCATCGGCAACAATCGCCTGTGCTTTTTTGTCCGCTTCATCCAGGCGTTCAGCGTTACGTTCTTCCGCTTCTTCCAGGCCGCTAAACACCAGGTTGTCGAGATCAATTTCCATGAGTTACCCACTTTGCTACTGTTTTGACTGTCGGCAGAGTATAGGTCAAAACGATGGAGGGTGGCACCCCACGGCCGGAGCTATCGCACAGAGCGTTAATCGTCAGCTTGTTTCAGATAGCGGAGCGGCGGAGCATGAGTTAATAACCGCTATTATTTATAGTTGACATTATTTGTTTATTATAATGAGAGCATAAAAGGATAATTTTCAGATTGTTTCTTAAATGAAATGACAACGAACCAGTAAATAACCATTGACCCGTTTCAGATATGGTAATATGGCCGCGATTATGGATGAGTCTATGGATCTTGATCAATGGTATCGATAACAGCATCTGCCATCAAAGAATGGCGGAGAAATAATAAAGTCATTTGTCACGTTAAACTTAAATATAAAAAGGTGTTGCGTAAATGCCGCGAAATACCTTTAACAGGAGGTAAGTACAAGGAATATCAACGGCTTTGCCAGACATTCAGCTGTGCAAAATTGACCAGTGCGACGCCTGGACTGGTACATTTTGAAGATAAGCCTTTCAAGGCTTATTTAAATAAGCGAATGTCGAAAAGAGCTAAACTGAATATTGCCCATGGCGCTTTGAATTTTATTGAAAAAAGCTTTCAGGCGGAAATATTACCGCAGTTGTATAATGTGTCAGCGTTCGGTTGTTCGATGATTGCCATCCCGCTGAAGAATGGAACCAGCCTGGAAGTGAAACTTCTGGCCTCGCCGTTCCAGGAAGAGGGGGAACTGATGCTGCAGATGTTCTTTGAAAATAAACGCGTGTATAGCGTATGTTTTTCCTGTACGGATCAGGGCAGCGCGTGGATTGGCGGTATTCAGGGCGGTAAAGACATTAGCAACGACGAAGTGAAAGCGTTGACCAAAGAGCTCTATGGCACGCGGCCAAAAAACCTGATTATCACTTTGCTGTACGGGTTCTTGCGCCACTTTAATATCCGCGAGATCTACGCCATCGACAGCGACTACCATGTGAAGAGCGACAAGGTGAAAGCCAGTTACTCAGAGTTGTGGTTAGAAATCGGCGGCGAGAAGCAGCGGCGCGGTTGGTACAAATTACCTGCGCAAGAGATTAAAAAAAGTCTTGAAGAGGTGAAAAGTAAACATCGCAGCCAGTTCATTAAACGTGAAAATTTAAAAGAGCAGGCGCAGTTGGAGCTGATCGCTGCATTACGGCAGATTAGCGTCGGTGAAAACACCACCCAACCATAATACTGGATTGCCGATTCGCCGGGGGCGGCGGGTCGGCAAGCCATGATTGATGCCAGCTCCTTCCTTGCGTCTGCGTCTAACACTGCTCACCTTTACAACCTGCTCATCTATCAAATCCAGTTTATAAATTAAAAGATTTTAAACATTTTATGCGGTTAAATTTTACATAAAATTTACATGTCCATATACTTTCTTACGTTCTTCGCCCTGGTTTGGGGCGTCCAACCAACAGGTTAACTGCGCTGTACGGCATCGCTTATCGATCGGCGCTTTAAAATAAATGCTTTGGTTATATCGACATATGTCGAATGGGATGAAATATGGACGAACAAAAAGGTCATGGTCGAAGGATCTTCTTCACCATATACCGATTGCTTTTTGTGTTACTGAGTTTTGGCATTGGGATTTTCTTAACTATCTGGGGGGGCAAGCTGCTCTCGCTCGGCGGCAGCGCCTGGTATCTGTTAGCCGGTCTCGCTTATCTCATCATCGCCGTCGGTTACTTCACTCGTAGTCAATACGCGCTTCCTCTTGCTGTTCTTACCTTTCTGTTAACGCTGGCCTGGGCGCTGTATGAAGTGCAGTTCAGCTACTGGGGCTTGATCCCTCGTCTGGTGGTTCCTGCGCTGATGCTGATGTTGGCTCTGTGGCTGGCGGCGGCGATGCCGGTGGCTCGCGTGCGTCTGGCGAACTGGAGCGCCACGGTTATCTTTATTGCGCTGCTGGCGACGCTGGTTTCGGCGTTCTACCCGCACGGCGGCATCAATAATGGCGTCGTGAAAGCGGCGAGCGGCGATAGCGCGACCCAGGCGGCAAAAAGCGATAACTGGGAGTTCTTCGGCCGCGATGCCTCCGGCACCCGTTTTGCGCCGTATACCGATATTACCCCGGAAAACGTACATAAGCTGAAAGTCGCCTGGACCTACCACACAGGCCGCCGCCTGACCGGCCCGGCCATCGGCGTTGACGAAAATACGCCGCTGCAAATTGGCGATACGCTGTATTCCTGTACGCCGCTCAACGTGGTGACCGCCATTGATGCCGATACCGGTAAGGCGCGCTGGCGCTTTGACCCGCACGCGCAGACGGCGGAACATGTGACCTGCCGCGGCGTGGGTTACTATGATGTGCAGAGCGACGATACGCTCAGCGCGGAAGAAAAAGCGAGCCCGGCGCTGCAACAGTGTCCGCAGCGGATCATGGTATCGACCGTGGATGCGCGCCTGCTGGCGCTGAATGCAAAAACCGGCGAACTGTGCGATGACTTCGGCGACCACGGCAGCGTGGATCTGAAGCAGGGCATGGGCGACACCGAAAACAGCAAACGCTACCATCCGACTTCAACGCCGGTGATCATGGGGCACATTGCGGTGCTGGGCGGCTGGGTACGCGATATCGTACACGGCGAGCCATCCGGGGTCGTACGCGCATTTGACGTACGCGATGGTAAAGTCGTCTGGGCCTGGGATGTCGGCAAGCCGGAGAATATCACCGACCCGGAAAAAGGCCGCGTTTATACCCTCGAAACGCCGAACGTGTGGACCATTCCCGGCTTCGATAAAGAGCTGAATCTGGTTTATCTGCCGACCGGTAACGGGCCGCCGGACTACTGGGGCGGCGATCGGAATGAAGCGAAAGAGAAATATGGCTCCGCGGTGGTAGCGGTGGATGCCAGTACCGGTAAAACAAAATGGGTCTTCCAGACCGTTCACCACGATATCTGGGATTATGACCTGCCATCGCAGCCGGTACTGTTCCACATGAAAAACGAGCAGGGCGAGGACGTCCCGGTGCTGATCCAGACCACCAAAACCGGACAGATATATGTGCTCGACCGCCGCACCGGCAAACCGGTGACCCGCGTCGAAGAGCTGCCGGTCGCTCATCAGGGGGCGGAGGGCGAACATCTGTCTGCCACCCAGCCGTTCTCCACCGGCATGCCGCAGTTAGGCGTCGAGCCGCTGAGCGAAAAATCAATGTGGGGCGTGACGCCGTTCGACCAACTGATGTGCCGTATCGATTTTAAAGAGTCGACCTACCTTGGCATGTATACGCCGCCGTCGGAGAAACCGTATATCGAGTGGCCAAGCCTGCTCGGCGGCATGAACTGGGGCGGCATCACCATCGATGAACGTACCGGTACGCTGTTCGTCAACGATATGCGTATGCCGTTGCGGATGTCGCTGGTGCGCAAGGAAGAGATGGCGAAATACAAAGTCTCCATCGACGAAGTCCCTGGCTTTATGGGCACCGTTCGCCCGCAAGTTGCCGGGCCTTACGGCGGCGTGCGTATCGATATCCTGCAGTCCGCGCTGGGCGTGCCGTGTAATACCCCGCCGTTTGGTACCATGAGCGCCATTGACCTGAACAGCCGTCAGCTCCTGTGGCAGGTGCCGATGGGCTCGGTAGAAGATACCGGGCCGCTGGGGATGAAAACCCATCTGCATATCCCGCTGGGAATGCCGACGTTGGGTGGCCCAACTTCCACCGCCTCGGGCCTGGTATTCTTCGCCGGTACCCAGGATAACTATCTGCGGGCGCTGGATTCCGCCAGCGGTAAAGAGCTGTGGCGCGCTCGCTTGCCGGTTGGCGCGGTAGCGGCGCCGTTGGTCTACAAATCGCCGAAAACCGGCAAAGAGTACGTGCTGATTTCCGCCGGCGGCGCCAGCCACTCGCCGGACGTCGGTGACGATATCATCGCCTACGCGCTGGAGGAATAACCTCCCTACACGAAACAGGTCCCGGAAACGGGACCTGTTACTGGCTGACAGCCCGCGCGTTGCAGGGGTCAATCCTGGACTTTTACTATCTGAACATCGCTCTGCGCAATACGCTGCCCTGCGGCATTGACGTAGGCCAGAGACACCGGCGCACCGCTGGTTTTATCAACTAACTGGATGTGCGGCGACGTATGCAGGAGTTGCTGATGTCCCCATTCCATCAGGGCAAAAAGGACCGGCGCCAGGCTGCGGCTCTTTTCGGTGAGCGTATATTCATAACGCTCGCGCGCACCTGCTTCGCGATAGGGGAGCTTGCGGAGTAGCCCCACATCAACCATCAATTTTAAACGCTGAGTTAACGTCTGTTTGCTCATTCCAGTATGAGCGCGAATCGTTTCGAAACGCGTCACGCCGTAAAACGCCTCTCTTAAAATCAATAAAATCCATTGATCGCCAACAATTTTAGCGCTCTCCGCCAGTCCGCAAAGTTCCGCAGGCAGATAGGGGGATGAATTATCTTTTGACATGATATAGGTTACCTCCTAACCTGAGTTTGAAATATAGACTCAGTTAATCAGGAGAATACTGTGCCTTTTGTTAATGTGCAAACGATTAAAGGGATCATGACCGCAGAGCAGAAGAATGAACTACTGCGTCGCATGACTGACCTCATGGTGGAAATTGAAGGCCGGGGCGATCCGCAATTCCGCCAGTCCGTCTGGGTCCGCATTGATGAACACGAGCCGGAACAGTGGAGCCTCGGAGGAATACAGCCAACGTCAGAGATGATAGCGGCAAAATTTGCCGCTAAACGATGATTTTATTGCCGTTATTGTTATGCGATAACCACGCGTGATTCAGCCTCAATTTCATGACAGGCGACCTTGTGCCCCGGCGCGATTTCGCGAAGACGCGGCGGCTCGCGACGGCAACGGTCGTTTGCCAACGGGCAGCGAGACGAAAAACGGCAGCCTGCAGGCGGTCGGGAAGGGTCGGGAATTTCCCCCTGAACGACCGCCTGCGGTTCGCTTTCGGGATCGAGTGTGGGTACCGCGGCCAGCAGCGCCTGGGTATAGGGATGAAGAGGGCGGCTAAACAGCGCATCGCGGCTGGCGGTTTCCACCAGTTGACCGAGATACATCACCGCCACGTCGTCGCACAAATGCTCTACAACTCCAAGGTCATGGGAGATGAATAGAAAGGTGACCCCACGCTCGTCGCGCAGGTCGGCAAACAGATTGATAATCTGCGCCTGAATCGACACATCGAGTGCGGAAATGGGTTCATCGGCGACGATAAAGTCCGGATTGAGGATAAGCGCGCGGGCGATGCCGATGCGCTGCCGCTGACCGCCGGAAAACTCATGCGGAAAACGGTGGTAATGCTGAGGCGCCAGCCCGCATATCTTCATCACCGCAATGACTTTCTCATAGAGTTCAGCGCGCGTGCACAGTTTATGCTGCAACATCGCTTCGCCAATCGCCTCGCCAACGCGGATGCGTGGGTTTAGCGAGCTATAGGGATCCTGAAACACCAGCTGAATTTTTGGCCGTAGGGCCTGTATTGCGGCCGCTGGCAGTTCGGATAACTCCTGACCGCGGAATTTAATGCTGCCGGCGGTTTTGTCATACAGGCCAAGCAAGGTACGGCCAACGGTCGTTTTGCCGCTACCGGATTCTCCGACGAGACCGAAAATCGTTCCCGGACGGATATTAAAACTGACGTCATCAACCGCGCGCAGTTCACCTGTCTGTTGGCCGAACAGGCCGTCGCGCAGCGGGAAATACTTTTTCAAACCATTAACTTCAATGATATAGGGCTGATTCATGCCACCGACTCCGCGAATTCACTATAAAAACAGGCCGCCTGGTGAGAAGACCCCAAAAGAGGTGGTGTGTCCTGACGGCAGCGCGCGGTTGCCTGTTGGCAGCGGTCGGCAAACGCGCAGCCTGCAGGCAGTTGCGCGAGATCCGGCACCTGGCCGGGAATGGAGTACAGCCGCCGGCGCCGCGCGCCAGGCACTGGGCGAGAGGCGATAAGCCCGCGGGTATAGGGATGCTGGGGCTGGCGCAGTACCTCGGCGGTGGTTCCCTGTTCGACGATCCGCCCGGCATACATCACCACTACCCGTTCGGCCATCTGTGCGATCACTCCCAGATCGTGGGTGATCAGCAGCATCGCCATCTGGCTTTCGCGCGCGCGGTCGCGCAGCAGGCGCAGGATCTGCGCCTGTACGGTGACATCCAGCGCGGTCGTCGGTTCATCTGCTATTAATAATTGTGGCCCGCAGCTCAACGCCATGGCGATCATCACCCGTTGCAGCATACCGCCGGAAAGCTGGTGCGGATAGTTAGCCATCAGGCTTTCGCTGCGTGCCAGCCCCACCTCGTTTAACAGCCGTATTGCGCGCTGCCAGGCGGCTTTCGGCGAGTCGCCGCGATGGCGGATGAGCGGCTCGCAGAGCTGTTCGCCTATGGTCAGTACCGGGTTGAGCGCCGACATCGGCTCCTGGAAGATCATCGCCAACTGGTTACCGCGCAGATCGGCCATTTGACGGGCTTTCAGCTTGAGCAGATCGCGTTCTTCGAAAAGGATCTCGCCGCCGTCAATACGCGCGGCATGTGGAGGCAGCAGGCCCATTAGCGACATCGCGGTCACGCTTTTGCCGCAGCCGGATTCACCGACGATACCTACCGTTTGCCCGGCCTGAATCGAGAAAGAGATCTCCTGTACCGCGCGTACCCGGCTACCTTCAGCAGCAAAAGAGACAGAAAGTTGCTTAAAAGAAATTAATGGTGCGCTCATTTCAGCCTCTGTTTCATTTTCGGGTCCATCGCGTCGCGCAGGCCGTCGCCCAGTACATTAATGGCAATCACGGTAATAAAGATGGCAATACCCGGAGGCATCCACAGCCACGGTCGCCGCTGAAAATCAATCAAGCTGTTAGCGGCATCCATCATATTGCCCCACGATGGCGTCGGCGGTACTACGCCGAGACCGAGATAGCTCAGCGCCGATTCGCTCAGAATGGCGTTAGCGACCGCCATTGTCGCCATTACCACCAGAATCGGGATGGTATTGGGCAGCAGGTGACCGAACAGCCGGCGACGCGCTGATAACCCCAGTACCTGCGTCGCCAGCATAAAATCGCGTTCGCGTAGCGACAGGCACTGCCCGCGCACCAGCCGCGCCAGCTTCGGCCACTCCAGCAGGCTGAGCATAATCACCACCATCCAGATGCGGGAATCCGGCGAAAAATCGAGCTCGGAGAGCATCGCGCCTGCAACGATTAACAACGGTAGGCCGGGTATCGTCATCACCAGGTCGGCCAGACGCATAATCAGTTTATCGGTGACACCGCCGACATAGCCCGATAGCGCTCCCAGTAGATAGCCAAGGGTAACCGACAGCAGCATAGTCAGCAGGCCGATTATCAGTGAAATGCGCCCGGCCAGCAGCAAACGCGTATAGATATCACGGCCAAGAAAATCGGTACCTAACCAGTGTTCGGCGCCTGGCGGCTTGTTGATCATCAGCGCATCGGTGGCGTCATCTTTCCATGGCGACCATAACGGCCCGAGTACGCACCACAGGGCCATCACCACAAGCAGGATTAAACACAGCATCGCCATCCGGTTGCGGCGTAGCTGGCGCCAGGCCTGATACCATGGAGAGGGCGTTATTTGCGCAAGCGCGGGGATTGTCGCCTGGCGCAGGCGGCGACGGTGACCAAATAGGGAAGTTATCATCATTATCTCACTCGAATGCGCGGATCGGCCCACGCGTAGAGCACATCGGCCAGTAAATTACCGATGATCGTCAGTACCGCCAGAAATAGGGTAAACCCCATCAGTACCGGATAATCGCGGGCGGCCAGCGAATCGATATGAATGTGCCCGGCACCCGGCCAGTTAAATACTTTCTCGGTAATGATGGCGCCAGAGAACAATCCCGGCAGTTCGAAGCCAAGCAGGGTGATGACCGGCAGTAACGCATTGCGTAGCGCGTGTTTCATAATAACCGTGCGTTCTCGCAGCCCTTTAGCACGGGCGGTACGAATGAAATCCATCTTCACCACGTCAAGCATGCTGGCGCGAAAATAGCGCGTCAGGCTGCCGGCCTGCAGCATTACCAGCGCCAGTACCGGCAGTACCAGATGAGCGGCGACCTGCAGCACGTACTGCCAGCCGCTATCGTCGCTACCGGTATTGGTCATCCCGCCTACCGGCAGCCAGTGCAGGTCGACGGCAAACCACTTAATCAGCAGCAGGCAGAGGAAAAAGGTGGGAAAGGACATGGCGGCAAACACCGCGATACTCACCAGATGATCGAACCATGAATTAGGTCTGAGCGCGGAGACCACGCCAACCGTCAGGCCGATACCCCAGTAGAAGACCAGCGCCACGCTTGCCAGCAGGAAGGAGTTCCAGATGTACTGGTTCAGTAACTGGCTGACCGGGATCTGGTATTGCAGCGAGAAGCCTAAATCCCCTCGCAGCAGTTGCCCCAGCCAGTGAAGGTAGCGGGTGAAAAGCGGTTGGTCGAGGCCGTATATCGCCTTCAGTTCGGCGGCGCGGGCGGCCGTCAGGGTGATGTTGCCATCGATAAAATCGCCGGGGGTTTTAGCAAAGAGCATAAAAATGATAAAGGAGGCCAGCAGCAGCATCGGCAGCGTTTGCAATATGCGCCTCAGGATGAAATTTTTCATAACATTCTCACATCAGCCGCCGGGTGGCCGGCGGCTGGGGGATTTACTTCACGATTTTCACGTCCGGCAAACTGCCGGTGAGGCCGTTATAGATATCCGGCTTAAAGCCGGTCACCCGGGCGCTGCTGGCGGAAAGAATTTCCCGGTATCCAAGCAGGATAACCGGCGGATCCTCGGCCAGCACCTGGTACAGCTGGTGATAGATAGGCTTGCGTTGTTCGACATCCAGCACCGCGTTGCCCGCATTGATAAGCTTATCGACTTCAGCATTGTGGTAGCCCGACTCTTTGGCTTCGCTGCTGTAGAAGTCCCACACGCCGTCATGTGGATCGTTAAGAGTGCTGGTGCTAAACGACGCCAGATCGTAATTACCCGCTTTGCGCTGCGCCATCAGCGCGTTGAAATCAACCACCTGCGGTTTCAGCAACACGCCGATCTGCCGCCAGTTCTCTTTGGCAATCGGGATCAGCGCATCGTTAATGACTTTTTTGCTCGCAAGCAAGGTCAATTCCAGCCGTTTTCCGTCTTTCACGCGGATGCCATCGGCGCCAGGCAGCCAGCCCGCTTCATCGAGCAGTTTTTTCGCCTGCGCCGGATCGTAATGGTAGGGGTTGACGCCTTGCGCGTTGAAGGCCCAGGAGATAGGCGCGATCGGTTCAATGGCTACCTTGCCGTATCCCTGATACACCACGTCGATTAACTTCTGCCGGTCAAGCCCGTAAATCAGCGCCTGACGCACTTTTTTATCCTGCAGCGCCGGGCGATGGACGTTGAACTCCACCTGGCTGTAGTCGCTGGAACCGTAGAGGTTAATATTGGCAAAACCGAGCATCTTAAGCTGCTCAATATCATCCGGGCGCGAGGTGAAGGCGTCGTAGTCGGTTTCGCCGGTCTGGAATAACTGGAAATTGGTAGACGGATTGGTCACGCGATAGATAAAGCGCGGCGTGGGCGGCGTACCGCGGTAAAAATGCGTGTTGGCGTGGAAGCGAATCTCCTGACCGGGAATATATTTATCGTAGACATAAGGGCCGTTACCGAGCGGTTTTCCGTGCAGAGAACGCAGATAATCCAGATTTCCGCGTTGATACCCTTTACCGTACCAGGCTTTCGATAATACCGGACCGCCGATTTTCGCCAGCGTTGTCGCGCCCGGCTGGGTGGTAGTAACCTGCAGGGTCAGCGGATCGATAACTTTCAGGCCGCTCACGCTATCGGCTTTACCGGCTTTATATTCCGCGCCGCCGGCGATATTAGCCAGAGTAATATCGGTGTCGCCGTCATATTTCGGGTCGAGCAGAACGGTCAGCGTAAAGGCGACATCTTCCGCGGTGAGCGGCGATCCGTCGCTGAAGGTCAGGTTAGGGCGCAATTTGATGGTATAAACTTTGTTATCCGCGCTCACCGTCCAGCTCTCAGCTAGCCCCGGCACCAGCTTACCCTGACTGTCCCAGTCAATCAGGCGCGAGAAAATAACGTTGGTGACGTTCTCATCCCAGCCGTTGACGAAGAAGTAAGGGTTAAAGATCCCCTGCGGTTCGGAAATGCCGGCCACCACCGTGTCTTTACGCAGTTTGGCGCTGGCCGGGATCTGGCTGGCATCGGTTGCGGGAGTGATCCCTTCTTTGAGAATATCGTCGGCGTTGGCGACAGAAGAAAATGCCACCATGCTACCGAGTAGCGCCACTTTCAACGCCAGCGCGAAGCGCGTTTGTCTGGTTTTTAATCCTTGCCGTAATCTGGACAAAAGTGCTACCTCATCAAATGATTGCGTTGTTATTTACAATTCATGACGAAGATAAGAGGCGCGTTGAATACTGTCTAACAACGAAACGCTATGGTTTATAGCCATTTCGCATTAGCAAAAAACCGGCAATATAATGCCGGTTTTCGGGGAAGTCATAGTGGATTGTTCTTTATGCCGCGGCAGCTACTCGCGGGCCTCAACCGGCAGCCACAGGGCCTGCGGGTTAGCGAAATAATATTCGACTTCGGCATAAAAACGGCTGGCGTGCAGGCCATCCACAAAAGCGTGATTAAATCGGCCGGCAACCGGAATGATGCCATTTTTCAGTTTTCCCCACGTCAGGGCGGGCACCGCCGCGCCAACGTAGTATTCCGCATGGGTCATGGCGCTAAAGTGCAGCCACGGTAGGCAACTGGCGCAAAAGAAATTTTCTTCTTCCACAATAAGCGGTGAGGGATTGGTGCTTCTTGCGGCCTCAATGCGCGGCGTCGCGGCGGCGCTAAACGCGGGGAAATTAGCGGCGTTATCGCACCATACCTGGCGAAAACCTTCGCTGGCGGTCATGATCGGCGTCATCACCGAGATGGCGTCATATTCGATGATATCGTCGTTGCGCAGGCGCTGTTTCAACTGCGGTACGGCGTTGGCCGCGCGCAACAGGCCGAATAATGCCAGTTGGAAGAAGGAGACGCCCCGGTCCTTCGCGCAGGTGTACAACTGTTGCGCTTCTACCGGTACGCACAGATTGAAGCTGGGATTGGCAAAGGTACGGTAGAACGTAAAATGATCCAGGCGAGGCCAGCTCGCTTTATCAATGACGCGATAATGTGCCACGGTCGACTCCTTCATGTGGATTTGCCTTACTATGCGACGATTTCCACCAGGTTTCCATCAGGGTCTTTAATAACCGCCTCATAATAGCCATCGCCGGTAGTGCGCGGGGCAGAGACTAAAATGCCCGCCATTTCAGCGCGTTTGGCTAACGCATTAACCTGATCGACGCCGCCGACGGCGATCGCCAGATGCGCCCACCCCGTATGGTTGTTATCGCGGGGCGAGTCCTGTAAGCCGGGTTTGCTCATTAACTCAATTGCCACGTCAGAGCCAATTTTTACAAAGTAGGATTCAAAACCAGGATTGGTTTTACTGCGGTACTTTTCGTTGATTTCGCCAGCAAAAAACTCCACCCAAAAGCGTGCTTGCTGCTCAAGATGACGGGTCCAGAGGGCGATATGGGCAACTTTCATGGTTTACCTCGTAAAGGGTCGGGTTGACAGCATGCGCATGAGTGAATGATTATGCTCTTTGCTGCTCGTTATGTTTATTTAAAGGAGTTATTGTGCTCGATTATGCTGCTTTCCCTCAGCAACGACAAGCGCTGATTTGTCAGATCCTGCAGGAGGACGGTAGGGTCGTCTGCGCCGATCTGGCCCAGCGCTTACAGGTCTCTGAACACACTATTCGCCGCGATCTTCATGAGCTAAGCAAAGACGGATATTGTAAGAAAGTCTACGGCGGTGCGGTGATGACCCTGCCGGAATCCATGGAGTACAACGAACGTAAAGAGAAAAATAGGGCAACAAAGAGCAGGATCGCTCAGAAATGCGCACAGCTAGTGAAACCGGGCGGCTGTATTTTTATTGATACCGGCACCACCAATCTGGCAATGGCGGAAGCGCTACCGGGCGAACTGGCCTTAACCGTGGTTACCAATTCCCCGGAAATTGCGGCGGTTCTGCTTAAAAAACCGCTTTATGAGGTAGTGATGCTTGGCGGTCTGGTGCAACGCGCGGCTGGCGGTTGTGTCGGCGCATCGGCGGTGGCCCAGGTGCAGGGGATCCTCTTCGATCAGGGATTTATTGGCGGCTGCGCGATGGCTCCGGAGTCAGGTTTAACCGGCTTTGATCACGCCGATTGTGAATTTAAGAAAGCGGTTATCAAACAGTGCAGTGAAATTATCGTTGGCTTAACCTCAGATAAAATCCCCGCCGTCGCGCGTTTTGTGGTAGCTGAAAGCAGCGCCATTGACGTGCTGGTCGTGGAGGAAAACATCAGCCGTAAATACCGGGATGCTTTCCGTGAACACGAGATCCGTATCTATACCGTCTAGCACACGGGCAAATTATTAATTTGAGAAAACCGGGCTATCACTTTGATAAAAATGGCGGCGAAATGTTACTGACCTGCGAGCCGCGGCCTCAGCAGCGCTATTTTCTCCGCACTTTAGCCGCATTTTGCGCGGCGACTCACAAAAACGAAGCTCAAGCAGCACCTCATTGATTTCTGGCACAAATCTTGGATTTGTTATCGCTGATGTGGCTTTTCCCATGGGTTGTGGATAGCGCGACGTTTAGCGAACCCGGGATTGCCCGCAACGGATAATCATTGAGGGGACTGTTATGTGTGCTTCACCTTCAGCGCCGCTACGGCGCGTGGATGGACTGGCGAAAGTCAAAGGAACGGCCGTTTATGGCGACGATATTACCTTACCGGGCATGCTGTATGGCGTTTGCCGTTTTGCGGATATACCCGCCGGGAAAATCGAGGCGATAGATCTCAGCGAGGCGCTGAATGTTGCAGGCGTGGTAAAAATCGCCACCTGGCAGGATATCCCCGGTACGCCGGTCGTGGGGATTATCGTCAAAGATTATCTGCCCATCGTCAAAGACGAGGTGGTCTTCCACGGCGATGTCGTCGCCGTGGTGGCGGCAACCAGTTATGAAGCCGCCTGCGAAGCGGCGGATAAAATACATGTGCGCTACACGCCTTATGAGCCGCTAACGGATGTAGAAGCCGCTCTGGCGTCGGATGCCCGGCGAATTCACCCGGAGCGCAGCGATAATATCGCCGCTCATCACCACACCGTTAAGGGCGACATCGCCAAAGGTTTCGCCGAAGCTAGCCACGTGATTGAACGTGAATATGAAGTGGGCTTCCAGGAACATGCCTACATCGAACCGGAAGTCGTACTGACCTGGCTTGACCCCACCGATGGCAGCCTGATTATCTCCGGCTCTATTCAGAACCCGCACCGCGTACGCAGCTTCGTGGCTAAGTTTATGGGCTGCCCGCAAAGCCAGATTAACGTCAAACGCGCGGTGATGGGCGGCTCGTTCGGCGGCAAAGATGACATCATCGATCATCTGGCCTGCCGTTCCGCATTGATGACGCGCCTGACCGGTCGCCCGGTGAAATTTGCCTACACTCGCGAGCAGTCCATTATCGAAAGCTGTAAGCGCCACCCTTATAAAATGAAGTATCGGGCCGGGGTGGACGATAACGGACGCATTCTGGCGATCAAAATCGATATTCTTGCCGACAGCGGCGGCTATGCGGCGTCCTCCCCGTTCGTCACCTGGCGCTCTTCGGTACAAGCTGCCGGGCCGTATAATATTGATAACGTCCATATTGACGTCAAAGCCGTGTATACCAACAACAGCTATACCTCTGCGATGCGTGGTTTTGGCTCACCACAGGTGGTTTACGCGAATGAATCCTTTATGGATGAAATTGCCGAAGCGCTCAATCTCTCGCCGGTGGCGGTGCGTGAAGTGAACGCGCTGCGTCAGGGCGATACCTCGGTCACCGGCCAGCGGTTTGATAAACACACCGTCTCGGCGATTGAAGTCCTGAGCAAGGCGGTGAATGCCTCGGAATTTGCGGCAAAACGCCAGCACTATCGTGAATTGAACCAACAAGGCGATGTTTATCGATATGGTATTGGCCTGGCGCTGAGCTACCGCGGTTGTTCCATCGGCGCGGAAGGGGTAGATACCTCGACGGCGCTCATTCAGGTGAATGAAGACGGTAGCGTCAATCTGGCGACATCGGTATCGGAAAACGGTCAGGGTCTGCAAACCGCGATGTCGCTAATCGCCGCGGAAGCCTTTGGTATTCCTCTATCGGAACTGCATTTTATGGAACCGCCGACCTCGGTTATCGGCGACGGCGGATCGACGGCGGCCACCCGCGGAACGATGGTCGGCGGCGGGGCGATTCTTGACGCCGCCGACAAGATAAAGCGCCGTATTCTCAGCGTCGTCGGCGACAGCATCGGCACCCGCGAGTTGGAAGAAACCCTGTGGCAGGATGGCTTTATCATCAACGCCCAGGACAGTGAACGGCGTATTGACTTCAAAACTGCGGTCAATAGGACCAAATGGGCCAGCGTCAGCCTGACCGAGTACGGCTGGTTTGTGCCGCCGCCCATTCACTGGGATGAAGAAAAAGGCTGCGGCAGCCCGTACTTTACCTGGGTCTACGGCTGCCAGGTGGCTGAGGTACGGGTGAACACCAGCACTGGTAAAACCGATTTGCTGCACGTTACCGCCGCCCATGACGTGGGCCGGGTACTCAACCCGGTGGGTTTTGAAGGCCAGGTTTACGGTGGGGTGGCGCAGGGTTTCGGCTATGCGCTGCTGGAAGACTTCAACATTGAAAACGGCCAGGTCAAATCGGAAAACTTCGACAGCTACCTGCTGCCGACGATGAAAGACATTCCGCCGATGACGATTATCGGCGTAGAAAACCCGGATATCGCCGGGCCTCTGGGGGCGAAGGGGATTGGCGAGCCGGCCACTGAACTCGCGGCGGCGGCTATCAACAACGCGGTGAGTTTTGCCCTTGAGACGCGGTTTAATAAATTACCGCTGACCCTCGAACAGGTGATCCTCGGCTACAACCTGAAGAAGCCGGTTCGCCAAAGCGAAATGATGCTGGAGGCGGAAAACAAGAAGCAGGTGCTGCGCCTCACTGATGTGAAAGTTACCCGGACGAAAAGCCTGCAGGAGGCGTTAACCCTGCTGGCGCAAGAGGGCGTGACGGCTATCGCCGGCGGTACCGATGTGATTGTGCAGGGGCGTTTGCAAACCCGCGCGATGCGGTTGGTTGATATTTCCCGTCTGCCAGAGTTGACGCAGGTGAGCGAGGATCCGGTCAGCCATGAGGTCATCATTGGCGGAGCGATGACCTTTAACCGTATTACCGATCATCCGCTGCTGCGCGAACGTTACCCGCTGCTGGTGCAGGCCTGTCATACCGTCGGTTCGCACCAGATCCGCAACCGCGCCACCATCGGCGGCAATATCGTCAACGCCGCGCCCTGCGGCGATTCCATTCCACCTGCCATCCTCTATGACGCGCGCATCGAACTGCGCTCGTTAAATGGCGTACGTACCCTCGGTCTGGCCGAGTTCTTGCTGTCTGGCTACAAGACCCTGCGCCAGCCGGATGAGCTTTTGACCAAAGTGATACTGCCGCCACCGGCGCGTCCGCAGGCCAAAGGTTTCTATCACCAGTTAGGGCGGCGCAACGCGCTCAACATCACCCGTCAGAGCCTGAGCGCGCTGCTTGATTTTGCCGATGATGGCACGGTGAGCTACTGCCGTCTGGTGGATGGCGCGCTGTTCAGTAAACCGCAGCGGCTGCTGGATATTGAGCGCTGCCTGCTGGGGAAACCACTGAACAACGACACTATCGATAGCGCCTGCGAAGTGCTGGACAAGCTTATCTATGCGGCCATTGGTAAGCGCTGGTCGGCGGCATATAAGCAGCCGGTATTCGTCAATATGTTCCGCGACATGATGGCCGAGGCGCAACGGGCCTCAGGGATTTAATGATTCAATCAGGGCGCCAGAGCGCCCTGTACAGGATAGAGCTATGAGCACAATTAAAGTGAAGGTAAATGGCAAGCTGGTGGAAGCAAAAGTAGAAGGCAATATGCGCTTATTGGATCTGGTGCGGGATACATTGCATCTTACCGCCACCAAAGAGGGATGTTCGATTGGCGAATGCGGCGCTTGCACGGTGCTGATGGACGGTAACGCCGTTTGTTCTTGCCTGGTACTGGCCGAACAGTGTGATGAAGCGGAGATCGAGACGCTCGAAGGGTTAAACGATAATCCGATTACCCAGAAATTACAGAATGCATTTATTGAGAAGGGCGGTGTGCAGTGCGGGTTCTGTACGCCAGGAGTATTGGTGAGCGCCACCGAGTTATTAACCAAAGAGCCGCATCCGGACGAAGCGCAAATAAAGGATGTATTAGAAGGCAATATGTGCCGCTGTACCGGCTATCAGCCGATTATTGATTCCATTCAACACGCGATTAAATCGTGATCTTATACCGGGGTTACAGCGTTGTGTGACTTGGTAGCCGGCAAAGAGCAATGCGCTGCCTCGGGGAAAACCCCCGGTGGCGCTAGCGCTTACCGGGGCTACAGGGTGGTGCGATTGGGTAGCCCGGAGAAGGCGCTAGCGCTTACCGGGGCTACAGGGTGGTGCGATTTGGTAGCCCGGACAAGGCGCCATGCGCCGCCTCCGGGAAAATCCCCGGTGTCGCTAGCGCTTACCGGGGCTACAGGGTGGTGCGATTTGGTAGCCCGGAGAAGGCGCCATGCGCCGCCTCCGGGAAAATCCCCGGTGGCGCTAGCGCTTACCGGGGCTACTCAATGGTACAAAGGCTCGAACTTTAACCCATCGCGCTTTCGCGCAGGCGGGCTTTCAGCTTGTTGTACTCGTCGATCACGTACTGTTCCGCCGCGCGCTGATCGGCAATCCGCTCAACGTTGACCGCGCAGTACTTGTACTCCGGCGTTTTGGTTATCGGGCTCAGGTTCTCCGACACCAGCTCGTTACAGGCGCCAATCCACCACTGGTAGGTCATGTACACCGCGCCTTTATTCGGCCGTTCGCTGACCTGCGCGCGGGTGATGATGCGGCCTTTACGCGAATTGACCCACACCAGCGCTTCATCTTCGATGCCCAACCGTTCGGCGTCGGCGGTGTTGATTTGCGCATAGCCCGGTTCATCGGCAAGCCTGCTTAAGGCCGCACAGTTACCGGTCATCGAACGGCAGGAGTAGTGGCCGACTTCGCGCACCGTCGACAGCACCAGCGGATACTGTTCAGAAAGTTTATCTCCCGGCGCGACCCAGTCGCAGGTGAAAAACTGGGCTTTACCGCTCGGTGTAGAAAACCTCTCTTTAAACAGATACGACGTCCCCTGGTCGGCGTCGGACTCATCGCGGCATGGCCACATGACATAGCCGAGCTCGCCCATTTTTTCATAGGTGGCGCCGTAGAAGTCCGGGCACAGATGCCGCAACTCATCCCAGATCTCCTGGGTGTTGTTGTAGTGCATCGGATAGCCCATCCGGGTGGCGATTTCGCTGATGATCTGCCAGTCGGTTTTCAGGTCCCACTTCGGCTCCACCGCTTTAAAGAAGCGCTGGAAGCCGCGGTCCGCTGCGGTATACACGCCTTCGTGCTCGCCCCACGAGGTGGACGGCAGGATGACGTCGGCCGCGGCGGCGGTTTTGGTCATGAAAATATCCTGGACGATAACCAGTTCCAGCTGTTCAAACGCCTTGCGTACCGCGGAAAGCTCGGCATCGGTCTGCAGCGGATCCTCGCCCATAATATAGGCGGCGCGGACTTCGCCGTGTTCGGCGCGGTGCGGCAGCTCGCTGATGCGATAACCGGTATGTTCCGGCAGGCTGTCGACGCCCCAGGCTTTAGCGAACTTCTCGCGGTTTTCCGGGAACTTAACGTACTGGTAGCCCGGATAGGTATCCGGCAGC